>NZ_JBSHMJ010000023.1:0-64112 GCF_053645265.1 Dietzia sp. NPDC055343
AGCTCCTGCTCGATCCGGCTCGCCGTCGCGTGGTCGGCCATGCTGAGCTCCGGGCGGCAGTGGAAGTGACGATAGAGGTCGCGGAGCCACGGGAGAAGGTCCGCCGCGCGGTCGGCCGGCTCGGCGGCCGGGTCGGGAACGGGCCGGCCGGTCATCAGGCCGACTTCTTTGCCGCCGCCTTCTTGGCGGGGGCCTTTTTTGCCGTCGACTTCTTGGCCGCGGGCTTCTTCGCGGCGGCCTTCTTCGCAGCAGGCTTCTTCGCGGTGGCCTTCTTCTCCGTCGACTTCGTGGCCGGGGCCTTCTTGGGGGACGACCTGGTGCGCTTCTTGGCCGCTGCCTTTGTCGTGGAGCCGGAGCCGTTGTCGTCGTCGGTCTTGTCGTCGTCATCGCCGGAGTCGGAGTCATCCACGTCCCCGCCGCGGTCCTTCACACTCGCACGCAGCGCGGCGAGGAGGTCGGCGACCTCGTCGTCTCCGTCGTCGTCGGAGCTCTCCCGCTCCTCCACCGTGAACGCCTCCCCACCGGCGGCCTTGGCCTCGATGAGTTCCTTGAGCTGGTTCTGGTAGTCGTCCTCGTACTTTTCGGGCTCGAAGTCCGCCGCCATCGTCTCGATGAGCGACGCCGCCATCTTGACCTCCTGGGGGCGTACCTTGGCCTCCTTGTCCAGGCCCTCGAGGATCGCCGGGCGGATCTCGTCCGGCCACAGCAACGTCTGCAGCATCAGCACGTCCTTATACACCCGTAGAGCGCACAGCCTGGTGCGGTTGCGCAGCGTGAACGTGCAGATCGCCAGCCGGTCGGTGGACTCGAGAGCCTCACGCATGAGGATGTACGCGCGGTTCGAGCGCGACGCCGGCTCCAGGAAGTAGGCGTTGTCAAAGGCAACCGGGTCCACCTGATCGGCGGGCACGAACTCCGTGACCTCGATCTCGTGGTTCTGCTCGACGGGCAGGCTGGCCAGGTCCTCCTTGGTGAGGATCACCATCTCGCCCTCATCGGACTCATAGGCCTTGGCGATGTCGCCGTACTCGACCTCCTCGCCGTTGTCGTCGCGCACCCGCTTATAACGGATCCGCACGCCGTCGTTCTTGTCGACCTGCCGCGCCCGCAGATCGTGGTCCTCCGTCGCCGCGTAGACCTTGACCGGCACGTTCACCAGGCCGAAGGAGACCTCGCCCTTCCAGATGGATCGCATGGGGGCAGTATGCGCCGGATCGGGACCCGGGGCAGCCGGACGGGCATAGTGCGCCGGCGTCGGTCATGGTGCGTTCGTGGCGTCGCCCGCCTTCCGTGCGAGGTACCGCTGCTCGGGCAACGAGGTCGCCTCCGAGGCCGCTCGGCGGTAGAGCCCGCGTGACCGCGTGTGGTCCCCCGCCAACTCGTACAGGTACGCCTGCGCCGCGGTGCGTCTGGGCAGCGTCTCCGGGACCTCGGCCAGGGCGGCCAGTCCGGCGTGCGCGCCGTCGGCGTGCCCCACCGCCACCGATCGGTTCAGGCGCGCGACGGGGGCGTCGCGCAGGGCCAACAGCTCGTCGTACCACTCGACGATCTGCACCCAGTCCGTCTCGGCGGTGGACGGGGCGTCGGCGTGCAACGCGGCGATCGCCGCCTGCGCCTGGTACTCACCCAGCTGATCGCGTGCGAGCGCCGCCTGCAGTATCGTCACGCCCTCGGCGATCGCGCCCCGGTCCCATCGGCTGCGGTCCTGCTCGGCCAGGGGCACCAGCTCGCCGTGGTCGTCGGTCCGGGCCGCCCGCCGCGCGTGGTGGAGCAGCATGAGCGCCAGCAGTCCCCGCACCTCGGGATGGTCGATCGACCTCGACAGCTGCCGCGCGAGGCGCAACGCCTCGGCGGCCAGGTCCACCTCCCCGGTGTACCCCTCGTTGAACACCAGGTAGAGCACCCGCAGCACGGTCGCCACGTCGCCGGGCCGGTCCAGCCGCCGACCGACGAGGGTGCGCTTGGCACGGCTGATGCGCTGCGCCATGGTCGCCTCCGGCACCAGGAACGCGCGCGAGATCTGGCGGGTCGTCAGTCCGCCCACCGCCCGCAGTGTCAACGCGATGGCCGACGGCACGGGCAACGCCGGGTGGGCGCACAGGAAGTACAGCCACAGGGTGTCGTCCATCGCCGGCCCCGTCGCCTCACCCGCACGCTCAGCCTCGCTCGCCTCCTCGCGGCGCCGGCGGGCAGCCTCCGACCGGGTCGCGTCGAGGAATCTGCGCCAGGCCACAGCGATCAACCACGCGCGGGGGTCGCGCGGCGGATCGGCGGCCCAGGAGCGCAGCGCCTCGATCAGCGCGTCCTGCACGGCGTCCTCGGCCGCCGCGAAGTCCGCCCCGCGGCGGACGAGGACACCGATCACCTGCGGGGTCAGCGCCCGCAGATCCGGATCATCCACGAGCTCAGTCCTCGAACTCCCCTGGACCGGTGAGCAGTGGACGCAGCTCGAGCCACTCGCGGATCGGTTCGCCACCCGGCCCCGGGGCCGCGGACAACTCACCGGCCAGTTCGACCGCCCGCTCGTAGCTGGCCACGTCGATCACCATCCAGCCGGCGATGAGGTCCTTGGTCTCGGCGAACGGGCCGTCGGTCAGCGGCGGGCGCCCCTCGCCGTCGAACCGCACCCACGTCCCCGACTCCGACAGCGCGTTGGCGTCCACGTACTCGCCGGACTCCTCCAACCGGGCGGCGAAGTCCCGCATGTACTGGATGTGCGCGGAGACCTCGTCGGTCGTCCACTCGGCCATGGGCGGATAGGTGGGCTGCTCGGGGGCCGAACCCCGATAGTGCTTGAGCATCAGGTACTTGGCCATGACGGTCCTCCTCGGGTCACGCGACCCAGTGTGGTCGCTTCACCAGGGGGACGGAACCGCTGCCGGGTTCTCGACACCGGCTGGCCAGCGCGGAGTCGCCGGAGTGGGGAAACCGATGCCGGTCGCCGGAGTCGGGCGCGGATGCGAGAGTGGAGCCATGGCGACACAGGGGCAGAAGGAGACGGTGAAGGTCGACGGGCAGACCGTGCGCTTCACCCATCCCGACAAGGTGCTCTACGAGGCCACCGGCACCACCAAGGCCGATGTGCTGGAGTACTACCAGGCCGTCGCGCCGCTGCTCCTGACGTACGCGGGCCGTCGGCCGGTCACCCGCAAGCGCTGGCCCGATGGCACGGACGCCGACTCGTTCTTCGAGAAGAACCTCCCCCAACATGCGCCCGACTGGGTGCCGCGGGTCGCCATCGAACATTCCTCGCGCACCGTTCGCTACCCGGTGCTCGATTCCGCCGCGACGCTGGCGTGGTTCGCGCAGCAGGCCGCGCTCGAGCTGCACGTGCCGCAGTGGACTCTCGAGAACGACGAGCCCGGACGTACACGGCGCATCGTCATCGACCTGGACCCCGGCGAGGACGTGGCGCTCGATACCACGGCGAAGGTGGCGCTGCGCGTCCGCGACCTCCTCTCCGAGGCCGGGTTGGACGCGTTCCCCGTGACCAGCGGCTCCAAGGGCATCCACCTCTACGCCCGCCTGGACAGAGCCGTGACATCCAAGAGCGCCGCCGCGGTGGCCAAACAGATCGCGCAGTCACTGGAGAAGCAGACGCCCGACCTGGTCACCGCCACCATGAAGCGCTCGATCCGCTCGGGCAAGGTGTTCGTGGACTGGAGCCAGAACAGCGGCGCCAAGACCACCGTCGCTCCGTACTCCCTGCGCGGGCGGGCCGAACCCTGGGTCGCCGCGCCCCGCTCCTGGGAGGAACTCGGCGACGGCGGTCTGGAGCACCTCCATTGGGACGAGGTCCTGCGTCGCGTGGACTCCCAGGGCGACCTGTTGGAGGGCCTCGAGGCCGGCGCCGCCGGTAAATCCGCCAAGAAGAGCGCCCGGGGAAAGAAGTCGGCCGGCAAGAAGAAGACGGCGTCGTCGTCGTCCGATGACGACGACCCCCACCGCACCGACACCCCCGGCACCCGCGCCGCCACGGACCCGGGATGCGACGCCGGGCCCACCAGCGACGACGCGGTGGTGACCAGCCTCGACGAGTACCGCCGCAAACGAGACCGTCGCCGGACGCCCGAACCGTTCGAGGGCGAGGTCGACACCGACCGTAACGAGATCGACGGACCGATCTTCGTGATCCAGGAACACCACGCCCGGCGCCTGCACTTCGATCTCCGACTGGAGCATCACGGGGTGTTGGCGTCCTGGGCCGTCCCCAAGAATCTGCCGACGGAGCCGCGCGATCGGCGGCTGGCGGTGAACACCGAGGACCACCCGCTCGGCTACGAGACGTTCGAGGGCACCATCCCCGAGGGCGAGTACGGCGCCGGTCACATGACCATCTGGGACCACGGCTGGTACGAGTGCGAAAAGTGGCGCTCCGACGAGATCATCGTGTGGCTGCACGGCGACAAGGTCTCCGGCCGATACGTGCTCGTGCGCACCAGCGCGGAGAAGAACCAGTGGATCGTGCAGTACATGAAGGACCAGTCGCCCGACTCCTTCTACGGGGGGCGCGACAACCCCAAGTCGTCGTATCCCGAGGGCGACAAGCGGGCACGAGGGTCGGGCAGGGGGGCCGCCCGGCGCTCGGGCGGCGGATCGTCCGGCGACTCGGGCAGCGGGTCCGGCGGCGCCGACCGACCCGACGCTCCCCCGCTGCCGATGATCCCCACCGCCGCCACGGTGACCGAGCTGCCCGGCGAGAAGTGGGCGTTCGAGGGCAAGTGGGACGGCTACCGGGTGACGGTGGCGACGAACGGCGAGCAGGCCCGCATGGTCAGCCGCAACGGCAACGCGATGGACTGGCTCACCGACGGTTTCCCCGGTCTCGCGCAGGCGCTGGGCCGGCCGGCGGTGCTCGACGGCGAGCTCGTGGTGCTAGATTCCGCCGGCGTCCCGGACTTCGCGGCGCTGGCCAAACAGGCAGGGTCCGAGGGAACGGATGCCTCGATCGCGCCGGTGCACCTGTTCGTCTTCGACGTGCTGGAGCTCGACGGCGTGGACCTGCGTTCGCAGCCCTGGTCGCGGCGGCGGGAGGTGCTGGACCTGCTCGCGCCGCGACTGGCCGAGGTCCCGCGCGTGCAGGCGCCGGGAGTGCTGGACGGCCCCGGCGATCGTGCCCTGGCGGAGGCGGAGGAGTTCGGCTGGGAGGGCATCGTCGCCAAGCGTCGCGACTCCCGGTACGAGTCGGGGAAGCGGTCGCGGGCCTGGCTCAAACAGAAGCTGCTCACCACCACAGACGCCGTGGTGGGCGGGTGGCGGCCGGGCAAGGGCGGGCTCTCCGGCGGGCTCGGCTCGTTACTCCTCGGGCTGCCCACGGATACCGGCCTGACCTATATCGGCCGGGTGGGCACCGGCTTCACCGACCGGCAACGGCGGGCGATGCTCGACGAGCTCGAACCACTGCGGCGCAAATCCAGCCCGTTCGTCGGCGAGCTGCCCTCCGACGCGCGCCGCGACGCGATCTGGGTGTTGCCCAGGCTCGTCGTGGAGGTCCGCCATCAGGGTTTCACGGACGACGGCCACATGCGCCAGCCCACCTGGCGCGACATCCGCCGCGACAAGCTGCCCGGGGATCTGTAAACACGCGTCCGTACCCGAGTCGAGTGCGACCCCGCTGCCCTGCGGTGCCCTGGAGAGGCTGTTCAGGGCACCGCAGGTCACGGCGGTTCAGTCACGCACGCGCCACCGCGCGGCCGTGCCACGAGGGCTGCCATCACGGCCGCGGCCACCGACGTCCTGGGCCCACTTCCCGCCCGGAGCCCCGCCCGAGCCCCGCCCGGATCAGGCGTGAAGTATGTCCGCTGACATGGGGCGCCCTGCACGGCGCCTGCAGGGCACCCAAGGCCAGGCGGGCCGGTCGGGGTCGGGCGGACTCAGGGAGCGATCCCGGCGAGCCGCTTCTCGTCGATGGTGCGATCGAACACGAACGCATAGAGCAGTCCGGCCACCACGGCGGTGTAGGGCCAGATGAAGTAGACGATCACGGCCATGGACATAGGGATGCCCCAGAGATTGGTGTCGCTGTTGTAGGACAGGATCGACCACGCCACGAGTCCGGCCAGGACCGCGCAGTACCCGATGATCCCGATCGTGGACTGCCTCCCCCAGGTGCCGTCGGAACGCAACGAACCCTTGAGCATCAGGACCACCGCGAACAGCGGCACGGTGAGGAACACCATCTGCCACACATCGATGAGCATGCCGACCAGCGCGAACGCGCTGACCGCGGCGAAGGCGTGGATCAACATGTCCGCGCGCTTGTGGTCGGGCTCGGGGGCCAGGGCGGCGTCGAGAACGGGCTCAGACATGGTCGTTCCTTTCGGTGGATACGGCGGCGACACGAGCAGCCGCGCCATCGCTCGACGTGGTCGACCCGCCGTAGAGGTGGGCCAGCGTGGCATCGGGGTGACGGTTGGAGGTCATGAGCGAGACCACATAGAACAGCAGGATCGACACGAGCAGCGAGATGCCGCCGACCTGCATGTACGCGGGCATCGTGATGACCTCTCGTGCAGCCAGGGAACTGATCACGAGATTGCCGACGATCGCGAAGATCACGGTGACGGTCGCGGCGGTGGCCGTGGCGCGATGCCAGTAGATCGACATCACCACGGGCCCGACGATCGCTGCGGCGAAGGCGGCCCACCCCAACGCGCCGAGCAGGAACACCACCTGGGACAGGAACAGGGTGAGCAGCACGGACAGGACCACCAGCACCAGGCTCGAGATGCGGCTCCACAGCAGTTCGCGGACCACCTTGATACCGAACGCGGAGGGCAGGTCACGCATCATCGAGGACGCGCCGATGGTGATGAAGCTCGAGGCCGAGGACATGATCGCGGCCAGCAGCCCGGTCAGCGCGATGCCGCCGACGATCGGGTGGGTGACCGAATCGAGGAACCAGATGGCGGTGTCGTCGATGTTCGCCAGCTCGGGGGCGTCCCCGGTCACCACCATGGACCGGGTGGCCAGGCCGATCCCGACCGAGAACAGGGTCGTGACGCCGTACGCGATGCCGGCCACCGCCGCGCCCCACTTGAGCTGGGTCATGTCGCGCAGCATGAGGAACTTGGTGAGCAGCTGCGGCTGTCCCACGGCGCCGACGAAGATCAGCAACCCGAAGGCGAAGATGTAGGTCGGCGACTTGACGCCGTCGATCGACAGGAGTTCGGCGCTGGCCGAGGAGATGGTGTCGAGCATGGGGAGCCATCCGCCGGCCATCTGGATGGCGAAGAAGAACAGCCCCACGGACATGACCACCATCAGCACGCCCTGCACGAGGTCGGTCCACACGGCCGCGAGCATGCCGCCGGCCATCGTGTACGCGGCCACGACGAGGGAGCCGATCCACGCGCTGGTCGCGACCGAGGTGCCGAGCAGCAGCGAGATGATCACTCCGATCGAGGTGACCTGTGCCGTCATGTAGGCCACAGCCGCCACGAACACCGCGACGGACATGGTGGCGTGCGAGGTCTTGTCCTGGAAGCGCACGCGGATGAGGTCGGGCACCGAGTAGACGCTGTGCTTCTTGCCGATCCAGTTAAGTCGGCTGCCCAGCAGGAACCAGGCCACGGCGAAGCCGAACAGCGCGAAGAGTCCCACGGCGATGAGGGCCTGGAAGCCCCACGCGTAGGTCTGGCCGGTGCCGCCGACCATGCCCCAGCCGGACTGGATGGAGGAGAAGCTCGCGATGGCCATCACGAAGAAGCCGAGGGACTGCCCGGCCACCAGGAACTCCTTCGCCGACTTCATCTTGGTGTTGGCCCACGCTCCGATGGCGAACATCAGCACGAAGTAGGCCAGCACCACGCCTATGACTACGGGATTGTTCATTGCAGATCCTTTGAGAAGAAGACAGTCTTTGAGAAGGAGTCAGTCTTCGGGAGAGTGGAGGGTTCAGCGCCCGTGATCCGAGCGCAGCTGCGCCCGGCGGATCTTGCCGGTGTTGGTGGTGGGCAGCTCGTCCAGGAAGACGACCTCCCGCGGATATTGGTAGAAGGCCAGGCGCTCCTTGACGAAGGCCTGGATCTCGGCGGCCAACTCGTCGGAGCCGGTGACACCGTCAGCGGCGACGATGTACGCGACGATCGCCTCTCCCCGTAGCTCGTCCGGCACGCCGATCACCGCGACCATCTCGACGGACGGGTGCCGCAGGATCTGGTCCTCGATCTCGCCGGGGCCCACCCGATAGCCGGCGGTCGAGATCAGGTCGTCGTTGCGGCCCGAGAACCAGTAGTTCCCGTGGTCGTCGACCGTCGCCAGGTCACCGGTGTGCAGCACGTCGTCGGCGGTCTTCTCCGCCGTCTTGTCGGGGGCGTTC
Organism: Dietzia sp. NPDC055343; assembly: GCF_053645265.1. Lineage (NCBI taxonomy): Bacteria > Bacillati > Actinomycetota > Actinomycetes > Mycobacteriales > Dietziaceae > Dietzia > Dietzia sp. NPDC055343. The sequence goes on from NZ_JBSHMJ010000023.1 coordinate 8,321, forward strand.
CAGTAGCGCAGGAAGGCGTTGGGGCTGGGGAGTCGCACGCAGATCTCGCCCACCGCCCCGGGCCCGACAGGGTGACCGATCTCGTCGAGCAGCACCAGGTCGAACCCGGGCGTGGGACGGCCCATAGAGCCGGGCGGGGTGTCGAATCGGGCGTGGCAGGTGCCCACGATGAGGTTGCATTCGGTCTGCCCGTAGATCTCGTTGACCCGCACACCGAGGGACTCGCGTGCCCATTCGGCCACGGCCTCGCCCAGTGCCTCGCCGCCCGAGAACGCGGCCCGTAGTCCGGTGTGGGAGTAGTCCACGTCGGAGGCACGCATCATCTTGAGACTGGTCGGGGGCAGGAACGAGCAGGTCACACCGTGTCGCCGGAGGATGTGCTCGACGGTCTCGGGGCTCGGTCGACGATCGGAGGCCACCACGGGGACGCCGCTGTAGAGGCTGGGCAGCAGCACGTCGAGGAGGCCGCCGGCCCAGGCCCAGTCGGCGGGGGTCCAGAACACGTCGCCGGTCTCACCGGTCGCGGCGGGCCGGGGGAAGCCGTCGAGCGCGCGCACCACCCCGGGTATGTGACCCAGCACCACGCGATGACCGTGGAGGGCGCCCTTGGGCTGGCCGGCGGTCCCGGAGGTGTAGATGAGCAGCGCGGGGTCGTCGGGACCGGTGTCGGGGACGACGACGGCGACGTCGGCCGAGTCCGTGACCGACAGCGGGAGCACGGTGAGCGCATCTTCCCCCGGTCTCGCTGGGGCCTCCGGCTCGGCCCCGGTGACGAGGACGAGGCGCAGCTCGGGCAGCCCGGCGAGCTCGTCGGCGAGACGCTCGTGGCAGTCCGCGTCGAACACGGCGGCGACCGCGCCCGAGTCGCCCATGCGGAACAGGGCCGCCTCCGGGCCGAACTTCACCGACAGCGGCACCGCGATGGCGCCCATCAGATATGCGGCCATGTGGGCCACGGCGGTCTCGGCGGACTGTGCGCACATCACCGCGATGCGGTCGCCCTCACCGATCCCGTGGTCGCGCAGGACGGTGATGAGCCGGCGGGCACGGGCGCCGAGGTCGCCGAAGGTCGTGATCTCCGGTGGGGCGTCGCCGCGGTCCACCACGATCGCGGGGGATTCCGGCGGATGCGCGTCAGTGCACGCGGCACCGATGTTGAATCGCTCCGGGATCTCCCAGTGGAAGCCGTCGGGCTCGAGGGGCGGGCGCCAGGGAACCGCCCGCCGATCTGTGACCTCACTCACGTTGTTCTGCATGCCCTGACCGTAGGAGTGGTCTGATTCACATACAATGGAGATTCCCCCTAGCCTTGGAGCCCCTCGATGTATGAATCCCTATCCCTGGATATGACAGACGGCGTCGCCCTGATCACGCTCAACCGTCCGCCGGTCAACGCCCTGTCCCGTGCGATGCAGGAAGAACTGCGTGCAGTCGCTTCGGAGGTCTCGGGGCGCGACGACGTGGAGGCCGTGGTCCTCACCGGTAGCGATCGCGTCTTCGCGGCCGGCGCGGACATCAAGGAGATGCGCGACATGTCGTATGCGCAGATGGTCTCCGAGGCCCGCGACCTGCAGTCGGCGTTCACCGCCGTGGCCGCGATCCCCCAGCCCACCGTCGCCGCGATAACCGGCGCGGCCCTGGGCGGCGGCATGGAGCTCGCCCTCTGCTGCGATCGCCGGATCGCCGAGTCAAAGGCCAAGCTCGGACAGCCCGAGATCCTGCTCGGCATCATCCCCGGCGCCGGCGGCACCCAGCGACTGGCACGGCTCGTCGGTCCGGCCGTGGCCAAGGACCTGTGCCTGACCGGCCGCACCCTCACCGCTGCCGAGGCCCTCGAACTCCGCGCCGTCGAGGAGGTCGTCCCCGACGGGCAGTCCACCGCCCGCGCTCTCGAGTGGGCCCGGCAGTTCGTGGGCGGCCCCCGCATCGCACTCCGGGCGGTCAAGGAAGCCGTCGACCGCGGCATCGAGGTGGACCTGGACACCGGGCTGAGCATCGAGCGCGCCCTGTTCGCGGCCCTGTTCGCCACCGAGGACCGCCAGATCGGCATGCAGTCGTTCATCGACAACGGTCCCGGCAAGGCCGGGTTCACCGGCCGCTGACCGTGTCCGCCGACCTCACCCGCGGGCTCCGCGATGTCCTGGACGCGGCCGCCGAACTGGCCTCCGCCCAGGACGAGGACGCGGTCCTGCACATCGCCATCCGCAGGGCCCGCCAGCTCGTGGGGACCGATCTCGCCTACGTCATGCTGCTCGACCCCGAGCGAGGCGACACGTACATGCGGATGGCCGAGGGCGCCACCAGCCCCAAGTTCGACACCATCCGGCTCGGCATGGGACTCGGACTGGGCGGTCAGGTGGCCGAAGCCATGGCCCCGCGCTGGACCCGCAACTACCTGGCAGACGAGCAGTACACGCACGTCATCGACCCGATCATCATCGACGAGGGCGTTCTGGCGATCCTCGGCGTCCCCGTCCGTACCCACGGCCGCCTCACCGGGATGCTGTTCACCTCGGACCGCTCCGAACGGGACTTCGCGCAGGACGAGATCACCCTGCTCGCGCTGCTCGCCGACCAGATCTCCGCCGCACTCACCGCCGCCGAACGCGCATCACGGCGCCGCCGGGAACTCGACGAGACCCGCGACGCCCTGGACGCCGAACGCGCCCGCACCGCGACCCTCGCCTCCACCGTCGAGACCCATCAGCGACTCACCGAGCTGGTGGTGGGCGGGGCCACGGTGCCCGAGATCGTGGACCTGCTCGTGGACATCGAAGGCGGCACCGCAGCCGTGTACGACCTCGCCCACCGGGAGCTGGGCTCCGCCCGGTCCACCGAGGGGCCGCCGGTCGACCTGCTCCTGCGGGTCCTGCACGAGGTCACGACGGACCAGGAGCGACCGGCCGGACTCATCTCCCGGCGTGTGGACGGCCACGTCGTCGTCGTCACCCCGATCGTCACCGGCCCCGACCACCTCGGCTACGTCACGTTCGGCAGCCGCGGCGGCGCCCCGACGGCCGGCGTCGCACTGGTCCGGGTCGCGTCCGTGATCGCCCTGTTCCTCCTCGGCCACCAGGCGCGCGACGAGGCCGACAACCGCGTGCGGGGCGAGCTGCTCGCCGAGCTCCTCTCCCCCGGCGAGCACGACCTCGAGTCCCTCAGCCGGCGCGCCGACCTGCTCGGGGTGAATGTGGACTCGGACCTCGTCGCGATGGTCATCACCCCGCCAGAAGCCCGCATGACGCGCGCCCTGCAGACCGAATGTCGCGCACTCGCCCGCACCGCCGGCGGGCTGGTCACCACCTATGGCGACCGGGCCGTGATGCTCCTTCCCGGATCGGACGCCGGCGCCACCGCCCGGGACGCGGCCGGCCGCCTGTCATCCCACCGCGCCACGGTCGGCGCCTCCGGCCCCATCGCCGGCCTGCCCGGACTCGACGGGGCCGACGGCGGAGGCGGAGTCGTCGACCACGTGGAACGAGCCCGGCGGGCCGCCCGGCTGCTCATCGCACTGGACCGCGAAGGCGACGGCGCGGCGACCGAGGAGCTGGGGCTGTACGGCCTGCTGTTCAGCGAGGTCGACCGCGAATTCGTGGGCCGATTCATCGAGAGTCACCTGGGACCCGTCCGCGCCAGTGACCGCGCGCGCGGCACCGCCCTACTCGAGACGTTGCAGGCGTGGTTCGCAGCCGAGGGCAGCCCGTCGGCCACCGCCGCGCGACTGTTCGTGCACGTCAACACGGTGTATCAACGGCTCGAGCGACTCGACGCCGTCCTGGGCCCGGGCTGGCGGCGGGGCGACCGCGCGCTCGAACTACGCCTCGCGTTTCGCATGTCCGAGCTCCGCGGGGCCTGAGCAGCTCCCGCCCAGGCTTACGAGCGCACCACGTCGTAGATCATCTTCTGGATCCCGTTCCCGTAAGCCTCGTGCTCGACCAGCGCCAGCGACTGCGCGTCCCTGTCGGCCGCACTGAACAGGCGCTTGCCGGCGCCGAGGAGCAGGGGGAAGACCAGCAGGTGGTAGCGGTCCACCAGCCCGGCGTCGGCGAGCGCGTGCCCGAGCGTCCCGCTGCCCTGCACCAGGATCGGGCCGCCCTCGGTCTCCTTGAGAAGAGCCACCTCCTCCACCGACCGGAGGATGGCGATCGGCCCCCAGTCGTCCACCAGATCCTCATTGCGCAGCGTCTCCGACACCACGTACTTGGGCAGTTCGTTGTAGCGGGCGAAGTCGTCGGTCATCGTGGGCCAGATCGGCGCGAACGCCTCATAGCTCCGGCGGCCCAGCAGCAGCGCCGCAGCCTCCTCCTGCTCCCGCCCCTTGAGTTCGTATGCGGCCGGGTCGAACGCCACGTTCCGGTACGTCCACCCCGCGTTGCGGTATCCCTCTTCTCCACCCGGGGCCTCCATCACGCCGTCGAGCGAGACGAATGCCGTGATGATCAGGGTCCTCATGGGCGTCCTCCTGCCAGCACAGTTTCCTCCAGGCGCGCGTAGCTGATCTCCATGCCGTCGGTCATGCCGGTGCCCAGGATCGCGTCGCGCTGTTCGCGGCTGTCGTAGGTCACCACGAGCGAGATCAGCGTGCCACCGTCGACGGGGGTGAGCGTCTGCTCGTTGCGGGTGGGCGGGCCGTCGACGCCCTCCATCGTCTCCAGGAACACCTCGCGATGCGGTGGGTCGGTCTCCAGCAGCTCGCCGACCAGGGCGAACCCCTGGCCTTCCGTGCCGTTGGTCGGCGCGTACGCGTAGCGGTGCCGGTCCCCCGGCTTCGTGCTCGTGACACATTCGGTGAACTCCCAGCCTTCGGGCCCGTAGCACCACTGCCGCAGCAGTTCCGGATCGTGGTGGGCGGCCCACACCTGCTCCGGGGTCCCGCGCACGACCCGGCTGATCCGGACCGTGGTGTCGGACAGCAGTTGGGCGCTCGTGGCGCGGTCGGCGGCGAAGCTCCGCAGGTCGGCGAGCACGTCGTCGATCTGCCCCATGGCGGAGGTCATGCCCTCCTCCATGCCCATCTCGAGGAGTTGCTCGAGTTCGGGCAGGCTGTTGAAGTGGGTGGTCGTGGTGAGGCGCGAGCCGCCGTCCGTCTCGGCGAACTCGAAGACCATACGCATGGACGGCATGTCGGTGTTGGGCTCGCCGTCGTCGCGGGTGAAGCCGTCGAGGACCTCGAACGAGCGTCCCTCCGCGACCGCCAGGAACTCCCAGTAGCCGCCGGAGCGGTCACCGTCGGGGCCGGTCATGTAGTACTCGGACAGGCCGCCGGGCGCGAGGTCGTGGCGGACGAACGTCGCGGGCCACGTGGGTGGCCCCCAGAACTTCTCGAGTTGGCGCGGGTCGGCGTAGGCGTCCCAGAGACGCCGGAGCGGAACGGTGAAATCAGCGACGACGACGAGGGTCAGCGCCTCCGGGTCCTTGACTACTGAGGTGATGGGCATTGTGAGCCTCCAGGGATGAGATCTGCCTGCGTGGTGGGACGTGGCGGGGCGTGGCGGGCCAGTACCTTTCGCGGTCCTCCTTCCTCTGTTCTCGACCAGGGGCGTTCAGTCTTCGGCCAGGAACGCATCGAGGCGGTCGATACGGCCGCGCCACAGCTGTTCATAGCTGGTGAGCAGGCCCTGTGCGGTGCGGATGGTCTCGGGATTGCCGCGGATCCGGCGTTCTCGGCCGATGCGGTTGTTGCTGATCAACCCGGCCTCCTCGAGGATGTTGACGTGCTTACGGACCGCCGCGAACGACATCGCGTACCGCTCGGCGAGTTCGGAGACGGACGCCTCCTCGACGAGCGTGCGCCGGACGATGTCGCGGCGCGTGGCATCAGCCAGCGCTCGGAAGATCCGGTCGACGTCGGCATCGCTGAAGTCCGTCTCGTACGGTTGATGTAGAACCATTTGGTATCACGTTAGGCCGACCACGCCCGCCCGTCAATGGCTGCCGCCGGGGAATTTTCCCGCCCGGTCCCCGGGCCCTGACCTGGACTGCCCTGGAGGCGCGGTCCAGGGCATCGCAGGTCAACGCGCCGGAGCCGCGCGAGTGGCACCCCCGCCCCGAACTTGTCGCATTCCGGCTTCACTGGCCCCTGCAATCCTGGCAGCCAACAATGTCGCACCTCGAACATACAGTCGAACACATGACGACCACCTACCCGTTCACCACGCAGAATTCGGCCTCCTCGACCAAGGCGCTCAACACGCAGTTCGCTCAGTCCGCTCAGTTTGCGGAGAGATTCGAACCGCCGCCGGGATTCACAACGACCACAGCCCCCGCCACCGAGGTGCTCGTCCCGGACGCCTTCGGCCGGTGGGACCCCGGACAGCAACGCGGGTATCTCGCCCAACGAGCGATCAATGCCGCCGAGGGCCGGACCGTCGTCTACGCCTATGCCTGCGTTCGCAGGGCCACCGAGCACGACGAGCAGCGCGACCCGCTGGACACGGCCGCCACCATGGTGGGCGCGTCGATGGCCTTGTCGCGCCGCGGCGCATTCCGCCTCGTCACCACAGCGGTGGAATTGATCGAGCGGCTCCCGCGAACCGCGGCTCTGCTGACGACCGGATGGATCGGGGCCCAGGCAGCCCACGCCATCGCCGAGGAGACCGCACTGGTCGAGGACACGCTGATCCCTGAACTCGACCGGCGCATCTGCGAGGGCCTCGCACCGACCAGGCGACGAACGCACCCGCCCAGAATCGGACCTCTGCGCAAGATGCTCAGCAAGCATGTCGCGGCCTGCGACCCCGTCGGTGCCGATGCGCGCGCACAGCAGACGCGACGTGATCAGAACGTGAGGATGACGCCCATATCGGGCGACCACGCCCGGATCACCGCGACCCTCACCGCAGTGGACGCCATCGAGATCGCCGACCGCATCGAGGCGCTGGTACGCACCGTCTCCGCGGACGATCCCCGGACCAGCGGGCAACTCCGAGCCGCCGGCCTACTCGCCCTGAGTCGCGGCTGGACCTGTCTGCCGGAGCCCGACGGCAGCCACCCCACCGATCCGGCCGCGCAAGAGGCGGCTCGGCGGGTGATCATCCATTCCTATGACGACGGAGATCCCGACTTCCGCGGGCTGTTCCTGACGGGATACGGACCGGTCACCGGCTACACCGCCGATGAGTTGCAGCGCATGGCGAGACGAAGGCTCGACGCGCTGGACACTCTCGGCGACCCGGACAGCGAGGCGGCGCGCCGGTACTCCCCCTCGGAGGCACTGTCCCACTTCTGCCGGGGCCGCGACGGCACTTGCGTCTTTCCCGGATGCCAGACCCCGGCGGACAAGACCGACCTCGATCACATCATCCCGTTCGACCATGACGAACCCGGCCGTGGCGGTCACACGACAAGCGACGATCTCGGCTGTCTCTGCCGCACGCATCATCGCCTCAAGACCGAAGGCCTATGGGCGTACTACCGGAACACCGAAGGGGTCTACGTGTGGATCCACGGGCCGAACCATCCCGACCGGGACCCCGGGACGCGGATCATGAGCGTCCCCAACGGGCCGCTCGCGCAGTTCGCCGCACCGCGGCACCCCGAGCGCAGTTGTCTACAACAGGAGTCGGCGGAGGCCGGCCGGACCGGCGACGGCATAGCCGGGGCAGGACGCCGGCCGCACAGGCGGCAGCGCCGGCACACCGAACGGCGGTACCTGCGGGCGCAGGCCGAGCAGCGGCTCCGGCCGACGGGCGGATCCGCCGAGCAGCCGCCGGGGCAGCAGGGGCGGTCGGCAGCCTAGGCCGCGCCGCCGGGTGTCAGTTCAGGCCCGCGTACGAGTGCAGACCGGAGACCACGATGTTGATGAAGAACAGGTTGAACACCAGCACCACGAATCCGGCGATGTTGATCCACGCCGCCTTCTTCGGGCCCCAGCCGGAGGTGGCGCGAGCGTGCAGGTAGCCGGCGTACAACACCCACGAGATGAACGACACCGTCTCCTTGGGGTCCCAGCCCCAGAACCGGCCCCACGCGCTCTCGGCCCACACCGCGCCCAGCAGGATGCCCACGCCGAAGACGGGGAAGCCGATCACGGTGACGCGGTAGGCCAGCCGGTCGAGGGTCTCCGCCGCCGGCAGGGGGCGGGCCAACCCGGCAGCCCAGCCGTTCTCCTGGCCCTGCGGCTGCCACACGCGGATGAGGTACATGATCGACACGACACCCGGGACGAGCAGGATCCCCGCACCCAGCGAGATGATCGACACATGGATCGGCAGCCAGTACGAGCGCAGCGCCGGCACCACGGGTGCGGCCTCGGAGTACAGGTGCGTCCCGCCGAAGAACATCAGCACCAGCACCGGGAGCAGCAGGTACGGCCATGCCGTCTGCATCGCGGGCTTGCGCAGGAACACCAGCCCGGCGCCCACCCCGAGAATCGACGTGCCGAGGATGAACTCGTACATGTTGCCGAGCGGGAACCGGTCGGTTGCGAGTCCTCGCAGGATCAGCGACGCCACCGAGAAGACGAATCCTATGGTGATGAACAGCTGCGCGATCCGGGCCCAGCGCCGGTTCCCGGCGGCGGCCCGCTCATCGTCGGCGATTCCGGTGGAGCTGAGCGAGGTGGACTCGGTGAGCCCGGTGCCGCCGGCCGCTACGAGCTCCTTCTCCGAGATCTTGGCTACGCGGAACCCCCCGTAGTAGACCAGCGATGCGATCAGCGCCAGTACGTAGATGCCGAACGCCGTCCGGAACGCCAGATCCGAGTACGTGGACAGGGTCTCGTTGACAGGCAGCCCCTGAGCGAGAATCAAGGTATTCACCGGGTGTCGTCCTTCCGCACGGTGTCGTCGGCATCGCCGCGACTGGTTGAAGTGTGTCCCGGCTCCGCCGGATCAGGCAAGCCGTCACCGGGCAACACGGGTGTGACAGTGGATTCAGCGACCAGCCGGTCCCGGAGTGCATCGAATTCCGAGCCCCAGCCCGATCGGTCCGTCCGGGCCAGGCCCCCCAGGTCGACGCGGGTGACGTTGTCGTCGTCGATACTCACCCGGGCCCAGATTCGCCGGCGCCGCACCATCAGGCTCAACACCAGGCCGCCCATCATGACCGCGGCGAACACTCCCACCCAGATCTGTGTGGGGTCCTCGGAGACCTGGATGTTGATGAACTCCTCGGCGCCGTCGAACCGGACCTCGGTGCCGTCGGCGAGCGTCGTGGACTCGCCCGGCCGCAGGTTGACGCGCGCCTCGCGGTTGAGCAATCCCGACTCGATGAGGTCCGGCTCCAGCGAGAAGATCGACTGCGGGCGGCCGGTGTCCAGGCCGGCGTCGCCGCGGTAGACGTCGATCGCCACCGCCGGGTCGTCCATGCGCGGGAAGCGCGAGCTGAGCAGGGTGCCGTCGAACTGCGCGGTCGGCGCGAACAGGCCCTGCACGGCGATCTGCTGCCCACGCCGCTCGACCAGGTCCGGGTACATGCCGGCCGGCGGGTCGAAGCGCATGATTCCCGAGGACAGGAACGTCTGCAGCTCCGTCGGCTGCCAGTGCTGGGTGTCGGTGCGGGTCTCGCCGTTGGGGAACGTCACCGTGAACGTGGGCGCGAAACCGTGTCCCTGCAGGTAGACGCGGGTCGAGCCGATGCGCAGCGGGTGGTTGACCGCCATCTCGTAGTGTTCCCACGTGTCCGGGGAGGTGGTGGCCACGTCCTCGGTGAAGCGCACGTTCGAGGTGAACATCTCGGCCTGGCCGTTGGACAGGTAGTCGGCGCGGAAGTCCTCGATCTTGATGCAGAACTGCTCGAGGTCTGTGCCGTCGACGAGCAGGCCGGCGCGGAACGAATCGTACGCGCTCGGCGTGGTGTTGCAGAACGCCGGCGACTCCTCGTTGGCGATGAGTACCCGCATGCCCTCGGCGTACACGAACTTGCCAGCCGCGAACATGATCAGCAGGGCGAGCAGGGCGAAGTGGAAGACGATGTTGCCGACCTCGCGCGTGTAACCGCGCTCGGAGGACAGCTCGATGGTGCCGGGGACGCGGCCGTCGCCGTCGTTGCGTCGCACCCGCCAGCCACGCAGCGCGCGCTGCACCTGGCCCGCCGCCTCCTCCGGCGTGGCGGTGGTGCGGTACGCGGCGTGGTGCGGCAGCCGACCGAGATTGCGGGGCGTGAGCGGTGGCGGCGTGCGCAGCTGCTTGACCAGGTCGATACAGCGCGGCGTCAGGCAGCCGACCAGCGAGACGAACAGCAGGACGTAGATGGCGGTGAACCACCAGCTGCCGAACACGTCGAACAGCTGCAGTTTGTCGTAGAGCTCGCCGATCCAGCCGTTCTCTTCGATGTACTCGACGACATTGCCCTCGTTGAGGCTGCGCTGCGGCAGGAGTGCGCCGGGGATGGCGGCCACCGCCAGCAGGAACAACAGGATGAGGGCCGTGCGCATCGCCGTGAGGGTGCGCCATGCGTTACGGAAGAAGGCTGTGACGGCGGCTGTTCTGGGCATGGGGTCCATCTGCGTGTCGCGGTGCGTCGAGGCTGCTGCGGCTGGGTGCGCCACAGCCGGTTCGACGCCGGTCGGTCCCAGGCTAGTCGGGGGAACCTGAGCGAAACCTGGCAGGGTACAGCCGGTGACCCCGACTATGACGGGGGTCTCCCGAGGCGGAGATCGACGCGCGGCGAGGGGCCGGTATCGGCGTCCGAGAACCTCTTCGGGGCACCCCGCCTGCGGGCGCTCCGGGGAATGGTCTATTGTTCTTTCTCGCAAGGACACGGGCGCTCACGGGCCCGAGGTCCCATGCGGATGTGGCGCAGCTGGTAGCGCATCACCTTGCCAAGGTGAGGGTCGCGGGTTCGAATCCCGTCATCCGCTCAGCGTGTGATGTCCCGGATCGTCGTTCACCGATGGTCCGGGACATCACTCGTTTGTGGGCTTCGCAGGTTCGCGCACGCAGGCTAGATGGGCAGCGTGGTGTCCGAGATGGCGAAGTCGCGCAGCCAGTCGATGAACAGCGCCCATGCGCCGGTCAGCAGCAGCAGGCCCACGAAGATCAACATCACTCCGCCGAACACCTGGATGCCGCGGGTGTGCTTCTGCAGCCAGCCGACGGTGCGCATCGCCCAGGTGGAGCCGAAGGCCACCACGACGAACGGCAGGCCGAGCCCGAGGCAGTAGGCCACGATCAGCAGCACGCCGCGGGCGGCGTCGACTCCGGTCCCGGCGGCCACGGACAGCGCGGCGGCCAGGGTCGGTCCGAGGCACGGGGTCCATCCGAGCGCGAACACGGCGCCGAGCAAGGGGGCGCCGAGCCACGTCGACAGCGACCTGGGCTGCATCCGGGTATCACGCTGCAGTGTGGGGACCAGCCCGATGAAGACCAGTCCCATGAGGATGGTCACCACGCCGCCGAGGCGCTGCAGCAGTTCCTGCTGCGGTGCGAGGTACTGCACGGTTCCCAGCACCATGGCGCTGAGCAGGACGAACACCACGGTGAAACCGCCCACGAACAGCAACGACGCCCCCACGACGCGGGCTCGCGACGCCTTCCGGGTTCGGCGTTCCTCCACGGTCAGTGTCGCGTTGGCCGCGCGTTGCCGTTCCGCGGCAGCCGCGGTGGCCGGCGGCCGCTCGGCGCCCACGACGCTGGCCAGGTACGCCAGGTAGCCGGGCACGAGTGGAACCACGCAGGGCGAGGCGAACGAGACGAGCCCGGCGAGCACGCAGGCTCCCAGCGCCAGCAGGATCGGCCCGCCGGCGACCGTCTGCTGGAACGTCTCCCCCACGCTCTGGGCGAGCACGATCACGTCCGGACTCACGCCGGCTCGACCTCCTCGGCCAGGAGCCGCTCGATGGCGCTGTTGAGCTTGTCGTCGGTGATCTCGACCAGGTACACGGCGGCCACGCGGTGCTGCTTGTCGAGCAGAATTGTGGTGGGCACGACCGAGGTGGGGAATCCGCGCAGCGCGGCGACGGCGGCGTTGCTGGGGTCCCAGATCGACGGGTAGGTGACGCCGTTGTCCGACACGAAGTCGACGGGCTTCTGCCGGTTGGGGTCCCGCAGATTGATGCCGAACACCGTCGCGCCCCGGGCGCCGAACTCGTCCTGGATGCGTTGCAGGTCGTCGACCTCAGCACGGCACGGCCCGCACCACTGACCCCAGGTGTTGAGCACCACGACCTCCCCGGCGTGGTCCTGCTGCAGGTTGAGCGTGGTGCCCGGGTCGAGCAGGTCCGGGCCGGCGATCTCCGCAACGGGCTTACGCTCGGCCGGCGGGTCGTAGAGGATCTCGAGTTTGCCGTCGGGGCTGACGAACTCGAAGGTCTCAGGACCGGCCACCACGGCGTCGTCCCCGGTGGCGCAGCCACTGGTGACCAGCACACCTGTCAGCATCAACGCACCGAGCGCGGTTCGGGTCTTACGCATGGTTTCCGTTCAGGCTCCGGTCTGGGACGGGTCGGACGCACCCGCCGGCTCCGAGTAGACGATGTCGCGCAGTGTGGTGCCCTCGAACACCAGCGAGGTGATCGACGCCAGCGAGCACTGCCGCTTGCGCGGATCGTGCCACAGTCGGCGGCCCTCGAGAAAACGACGGGTGGTGTAGACGGGCAGCTGGTGACTGACCAGGACCGCCTCGTGTCCGCGCGCCACGTCGAGGGCCGAGTACACGGCCCCGATCATCCGGTGCGCGATCTGCAGGTACGGCTCGCCCCACGACGGCTGCATCGGGTTCAACAGGATCGGCCAGTACTGGGGGTCACGTAGCGCCCCGCCGCGCCCGCCGACCTTGTTTCCCTCGAACCGGTTGTCCGCCTCGATGATGTCCTCGTCGATCCCCACCGGAAGCCCGAGCCGCTCGGCGAGCGGGGCCGCGGTCTCCTGCGCGCGCTGCAGCGGCGAGGCGACGATCGAGACGATGTCGTGCCCGGAACCGAGCACCCGCCCCACGGTCTCCGCCTGGCTCCGGCCCAGCTCGGACAGCCGGAAGCCGGGTAGCCGCCCGTACAGGACGCCGTCAGGGTTGTGTACCTCACCGTGGCGCACGAGGTGGACGATCGTCTGTGTCTCGGGACCACGGGCCGAGGCGTCACGTGAGGTCGACGACGACGAGCGCGGCTCACCCGGCGCGGCGATCGTCCCCGGCTCGGCGCCATAGGCCTCGGATCCCTCGGCCTCGGTCGACACGTGGGCGTCACCGGCGTCGGCCGCGGCACCGGGCCCGGCCAGCGACGGCGGCGCGTCGGCGGGGGCGGGGTGATCACCCCGCAGGGGGATCGGCAGTGACGTGGGGCCCGTCGCCGGGACTGCGAACCTCGCGCGCAGGCCTCGCTTGTTCCCGCTCATCGGGCGTTGTCCGGGGCGGTGGCGGCGGCTGCTGCCTCGGCGGCGACCGGCAGCGCATCGGCAATGTGCTGGAAGTCGTCGTCGGTGAGCGCGGTGGAGACGAACCAGGTCTCGAACGCGCTCGGCGGCGCGTAGATCCCACGATCGAGGAGGGTGTTGAAGAACGGTGCGTACCGGAACGACTCGGCGGCCTTGGCGCCGGCGTAGTCGGTGACCTGGTCCTCGGTGAAAAAGGTGCTGAGCATGGTGCCGGCACGCTGGATGGTGTGGGCCACGCCCGCCGCGTGCAGCGCATTGCTGATCAGCGCCTCGAGCCGGTCGGCGTTGGTCTGCAGCGTGTAGTAGCAGGAGTGGTCGGCCAGACGCAGTGAGGTGAGGCCGGCGGCCACTGCGACGGGGTTTCCGGACAGGGTCCCGGCCTGGTAGACGGGCCCGGCCGGGGCGAGGGCCGCCATGACGTCGGCGCGACCACCGAAGGCGGCCGCGGGCAGGCCTCCGGACATGACCTTTCCGAAGGTGGTCAGGTCGCCGGCCACGCCGTCGATCCCCCACCAGCCGCGGTCACCGGCACGGAAGCCGGTCATGACCTCATCCATGATGAGCAGCGCGCCGCCTGCCGAGCAGAGGCTGCGCAGTTCCTCGTTGAACCCGGGCAGTGGCGGGACCGTGCCCATGTTGCCGGCGGCGGCCTCGGTGATCACGCAGGCGATCTGGTCGCCGTGGTTGGCGAACGCCAGGCGCACCGCGTCGACGTCGTTGTACGGCAGCACGATCGTGTCGTGGGCGCTGGCCCCGGTGACGCCGGGCGAGTCCGGCAGGGAGAACGTGGCCACCCCGGAGCCGGCGTCGGCGAGCAGCGCGTCGACGTGGCCGTGGTAGCAGCCGGAGAACTTGATGACCTTGGCCCGGCCGGTGAAGCCGCGGGCCAGGCGTACCGCGCTCATGGTGGCCTCGGTGCCCGAGTTGACCAGTCGCACCTCCTCCACGGACGTGCGGGCGATGATCTCGCGCGCCAGATCGACCTCACCCTCGGTGGGGGTCCCGAAGCTGAGGCCGCGGGAGGCCGCGGACCGGACGGCGCCGACGATCTCCGGGTGGGCGTGGCCGTGGATCATCGGCCCCCACGAGCACACGAGATCGATATAGCTGTTGCCGTCGACGTCCGTCATGCGAGAACCCCGCGCTTCACGCATGAAACGCGGGGTTCCGCCGACGGAGTTGAAGGCGCGGACCGGGGAGTTGACCCCACCGGGGATCAGCTCTCGGGCCTCCGCGAAGAGCTCGGCCGATCGCGTGGTGCCTGACAGGCCGGTCGGGGTCGGGAGGGCATCACTCGGGTTCGTCACCCCTCCAGTGTCTCAGAGACGCCCGACGAGCTCTCCCCCGCGGTGCGTGGCCTGCGGCTATGCCGGCGGCGCCGGCGGGGTGAACAGCGACTTGGCCGCCGCGTCGATCTGACCGGCCACGTCCTGCAGCGCCTTCTGCGCCTGCGCGTGCACCTCCTGCGGGGTGGGCAGCGGGGCCGGAGCGGGGATCACCGGCGCGGGGGCCGCGTTCACCGGTGCGGCCTCGACGGATCCGGTGACCGGCGCGGTCGCGGCGTCGCGGTGCGTGCCGTACCAGTCGTCGGCGCCCTCGACCGGGGCCCCCATGCCCTCCTGGGCGGCGGAGGCGCGGTCGGCCGCGTCCCACTTGGGCAGCGGGTCCGGCGACGGCTTGCCCGGCACGTGGCCGGGGGTGGCCTGTCCGGTCTCGAGGAACTCCATGACGATCCGGTCGACGGCCTCGTTACCGGTCCGGAACACGGCGTGGTCGCCGCCCCCGACGGTCACCAGCGTGCCGCCCATGGCGTCGGCGACGCGGTGGGCCCCGGCGATCGGGGTCACGGCGTCGTCCTCGGAGTGCAGGACGAGAGGCTTCACGTCCAGCTCGTCTCCGCTGGGGTCGATCGTGCGGGCGACGGGATCCCAGCCCACACAGTCGTCGCCGGCGGCCTCGACCGCGGCGCGCGTCGCGAGTCGGCTGCCTCCGGTGGCCTTGTCGATCTTGGCCGCCGTCACCCCCAGCTGGTCGGCCGGGGCGGCCGTCTCGTTGCAGGTGATGATCGCGTTCATCTCGATGTCGGTGCGGTAGACCGGCGAGCGGTTCTCCTGCGCCGCGAGCATGAGGCCGACGGTCTCGTAGTCGACCCGGGCGATCTGGCCGCCGTCGTTGTAGTACTTCAGGATGTGGGCCAGCATCGGCCACGCCTGCTCGTTGTAGGTGGCGCCCACGGTGGCGTCGTAGAGACCGGTGGTGGCGTTGTTGGTCAGGCCCTGCAGCGCGGCTGCGCGGGCGAAGCCCTCGACGCGGGCGCGGCCCGGCGCGGTCGTGTTGACCACGTCGATGGCCGGCTGCTCGAGCACCGTTCCGCGCAGCTCGACCGGCAGGTCACGGGTCTCGGCCGGCGGGGGCGTCAGGTTGGCGGGGCCGCCCACCTCCTGGTCGGTCACCCACTTCCAGGAGTGGAACACCTTCAGGGGGGTGTCACCGAGCCCGTAGTACTCGTCCCGCTCGGCGATCCACCCGAAGATGTCGTTGATCCGCTTCTCCTGCGCGAACGCGCCCTGCTGCGCCTGCTCGGACCAGCGCCAGTCGGGGTGGGTGTTGGAGTCGAGCACCATCTTCCCGGTGTGCTCGGGGAACAGCGTCGCGTAGTCGGTGCCGATCGCGGTGCCGTAGGACACGCCCAGGTAGTCGATCTCGGCGAGCTCGAGCGCCTCGCGCACCGCATTGGTGTCGCGCGCGGCGTTCTCGGTGGTCATGGACTTCATGTACGCCGGGTCGGTGCCGAAGCACGCGTCGTGCAGCGGGTTGGCGGAGTTCGGGCCGACGTACTCGACCTCACAGACCATCGGGTTGGAGCCGAACATGCCGCGGGGCTGGACCGCCACCAGGTCGTGGTTCTCGTACAGCCCGGCCGGCGCGGAGCCGTCCAGCGGCGGGTTCCAGAAGTTGAGCGCGTAGTTTCCCGGCCCGCCCGGGTTGCCGAACACGGTGGACCTGGCCTGTCCCGAGGAGGCCTTGATCCGGGTCAGCGCGACCTTGGTTGTGGCGCCGGCCGGGTCGCCGTAGTCGACGGGCACCTCGACGGTCCCGCACTCCATCCCGGCGGGGAGGTATTCGGACTCCACGCCGAGCATCTCAGTACATTCCTGCCACTCCACCGGGGCGGCTGCGGCCACTCCCGATCCCAGCAGTGCGATCGCTCCCACGACCGCGGTGGTGCCAACGAAAGTGCTAGATGGCTGCACCGATCCCCAATTCCATGTGCTGTAGGTGTCTTCCCGAGAATCGGACGCCTCGCCGCAGGCTTTCACCATGGCCACATACGTCCGAACTTTCCCAACAGTAGCGTGTGGTGCGCACCACGTGGAATCGCCGGGCAAGCACTCAGCGAACCGTCATCCGATCGTTACCGTGACACGCTGATCCGCCACGAAACCCCAGGCAGAAGTGGATATATCAGCCTCGGAGACGTGAGGTGGCACTCAGGATCGACAGCGTCGCGAACACCATCGCCAGACCGGCTGACACGGTGGCGGCAAGCAGCAACCGGGTGTCGGTGACCGTGCGGACGACGGTGCCGTCCACGGGCGGGTCGATGGCGGGCGGAACGACCTCGATCGACCCCCGCGACAGCCACCACAGGAGCACGGCCAGGGCCGCCGCGACAGTCGCCACGACGACGTGACGCCGAGCCCTCATGCCGGGCCCGACGACGCATCGGCGGCCCCGACGGCGTCGACCAGAGCCGCACGCAACGCGGCGGGACGGCGGCACCATGCGCGGACCTCGGCGCCGGTGTCCAGACGCAGCCCCACGGCCCCGCGTCGCCGCGGGACCTCGCGTAGCTCACCGAGCGTGCGGGCGGTCTGCCAGGACGCCTCGTCAGGGCCCGCGCCGGCAGGGGGGAGTACCTGCTCGACGTGGGCCAGGTCGAGTTCCTCGGTGCCCTGGTAGTAGGCGGTGGGGGTGAGCCGGACGCGTCCATGCACGCGCGTGGCGGCGATCATGACCCCGTGGCACAGCGCGGACGCGATCGCGCAGATGGTCAGCATCAGCCAGTGCACCGGCGCATCGGTGAGCCACTCGAACAACCCGGCCGCGGTGCAGAACAGCGGGGCCGCCAGGATCCAGGCCCAGCTCCAGCCGTCCTCGGCGTACAGGACGGGCCCCTCGGGCTCGGCGCCCGGCCGGATCCGGGCCGGTTCACTTGCCGACACGGGTCCCCCTGTCGCCCTTGGTGTACGCGAGCGCCTCCGCGGTGTGCTGGCGCCAGACCGCGGTGGCGGCGCACAGCCCCGCGAGGATCTGGAGGGCGACAACGACGAAGCTCACGACCTCGTCACGGTCACCCGCGCCGGCCACGCCACCGAACACGCCGATGACGACGGACACCGCATCGATCACGAGAAAGATCGCGATGAGGTTGAGCATGGTGCGGGCCCAGCCCCTGCCCGCCCGGAGCCGGAATGCCAGCCACACCGTCAGCGCGGCGGCCAGCAGCGCGAACACCGCACCGACGGCCAGCGCGAGCTGGAACAGCGAATCGATGGAGATGTCGGTCGTGCCCGCGTTATCCACGGCGTCGCGGAAGGCGCCCTGGGTGGCGACGGGCAGATCCGTGAGCCGCGCGGTCGCCGCGTTGAGCAACATGCCCGCCAACGCGAACACCGCCGCGGCCAGCCACAGGCCCCAGGCCGCGCGGATCTCCTCGGGGGGCGGGGGCGAGGGCCGGTCGAGCTCGGCCTCCCCGCCGGACCCGGCGACGGGGCCGGCCCCGCCGGTGTCGTCGGGGGCCGGCGGCCGCCACGGTCCGCTGGAGGTCACCGCCGACCACGGCCTTCGGCCAGCAGCTTCGCGGCGAGCAGCGCCCAGTACGTCAACACGATGTCGGCACCGGCACGGCGGATGGACAGGAGCGATTCCATGACCGCCGGATCGTGGTCGATCCAGCCCCGCTCGGCCGCGGCCGAGATCATCGCGTACTCACCGGAGACCTGATAGGCCGCGACCGGGACGTCGGAGATCTCCGCGGTCTGGCGGAGGACGTCGAGATACGACATGGCCGGCTTGACCATCACCATGTCGGCCCCCTCGTCCAGATCCAGCCGCACCTCTCGCAGGGACTCGCGCAGGTTGCCGGGGTCCTGCTGGTACGTCTTGCGGTCACCCTGCAGGGACGAGCCGACCGCCTCGCGGAACGGGCCGTAGAACGCGCTGGCGTACTTGGCGCTGTAGGCGAGCACCGCGACGTCCTGATGCCCCTGGGCATCGAGAGCCGCGCGGATGGACGCGATCTGCCCGTCCATCATCCCGCTGGGCCCCACGACGTGGGCTCCGGCCGCCGCCTGGGCGACCGCCAACTCGTTGTAGGCGGTCAGCGTGGCGTCGTTGTCCACCACCACCTCGCCGCGGGGGCCGGTACCGAGTACTCCGCAATGCCCGTGGTCGGTGAACTCGTCGAGGCACGTGTCCGCCATCACGACGAGGTCGTCACCGACCTCCTCGCGGACCGCCGCCAACGCCCGGTTGAGGATGCCGTCCGGGGCGACCCCACAGCTGCCGCGGGCGTCCTTGTCCTCGTCCCGCGGTACCCCGAAGAGCATGATCCCGCCGAGTCCCGCCTCGGCCGCCGAGGCGGCTTCGCGACGCAGTGAATCCACGGTGTGCTGGGCGACGGAGGGCAGGGAGCTGATGGGCCGCGGCTCGTCGATTCCGTCGGCAACGAACACCGGCAACACCAGCTGCCGGGCCTCCAGCGTGGTCTCCCCCACGAGTCGACGCATCGCAGGAGTGTTCCTGAGGCGTCGCGGTCGGACTACGGGGGCGGCAGGATTCTGCGGCAATTCGATCACGCCCTCCACTCTACGAAAGTCCACCACCCGACGGCGGCGCGCGACGGCGTCACCAGCTACTCTCCCCCACCGACGAGCGCGCCCCCGGAGCTCGGGAGAACTCGGGGGCGCGTTGCCGCGGTCGCGGTCAGCGGCGACGCGCGCGACGACGCGGCGGCGGCAGCTCGCCGGCCGCGCGCAGGTGGTCGGCGTGCGAGGCCAGGGCGTCGACCAGCTCGAGCACCGAGGCGTTCTCGGGCTGCACGTCCACGCGCAGTCCGAACTCGGCGGCGGTCTCGGCGGTCCGGGGCCCGATGCACGCGATGAGCGTGCGGGCATGCGGCTTGCCGGCGATCCCCACGAGGTTTCGCACGGTCGAGGAGCTGGTGAAGCAGACGGCGTCGAACCCGCCGGTCTTGATCATCTCGCGGATCTCGGCGGCCGGCGGAGCGGCACGCACGGTCCGGTACGCGGTGACGTCCTCGATCTCCCAGCCACGGTCGGTCAGGCCCTCGGCGAGGGTCTCGGTGGCGATGTCGGCGCGCGGGAGCAGGACCCGGTTGACCGGGTCGAGGACGTCGTCGTACGGCGGGAACACCTCGAGCATGCCCAGGCTGGACTGCTCGCCGGAGGGCAGCAGTTCCGGCTGGATGCCCAGCTCACGGACGCGTGCCGCGGTGCCCTCGCCGACGCAAGCGATCTTCACGCCGGAGAAGGCGCGGGCATCCAGGCCGAACTCGACGAACTTCTCCCACACGGCACGCACGGCGTTCGCGGAGGTGAACACGACCCACTGGTAGCGGCCGTCGACGAGCCCCTTGACGGCGCGCTCCATCTGGGCGGGGCTGCGCGGCGGCTCCACCGCGATGGTCGGCACCTCGACGGGCACGGCGCCGTGCTCGGAGATGCGGTCGCTCATCTCGGCGGACTGGGCCTTGGTGCGGGGCACGAGCACGTTCCAGCCGAACATGGCACGCGACTCCCACCACTGGTGGCGGTGCCGCTCGCCGGCCGACTTGCCGATGGTCACGACGAGGTCGCCCTCCATGTCCCGCCCGACGTCGGCCATGGTGGCCAGGGTGCCGTCGGCGGACTTCTGGGCGCAGAGCGAACCGGAGCAGGTGACGGTCACCGGCGTACCGGCGGCCAGGCCCTGCTCGGCCAGGTTGGAGGCGGCCTCGGCGAGGTGGCGCCCGGTGGTGCGCAGGACGATCGGTCCGGGAGAGCCGACGAGGGCCGCCCAGTCGACCTTGCCGCGACCGTCGGCGAACACGTAGCCGGAGCCGAGCGCGATGCCGGCGAAGGCGGGCACGGCGGTGGCCTCGGCGACGCCGGGCACGACCTCGAACGGCACGACGGTGCGGCCGACGCCCGCGATCTCGGTGACGGTGGCGTCGGTGGTCATGGGGTCACCGGCGACCAGGCGGACGACGTCGCGCCCCTTCTTGGCCTCGGCGACGAGCTGCTTGGCGACGGCCGCGGGCTCGCCCAGCACGGGCCGGATGTCGGCCGCGGTCGGGGCGGGCAGGGCCTTGAGACGCTTGACCTCGGCCTTGTCCTCGGCGGCGACGGCCGCGTCCATCTCGGCCTGCCGCGCGTCGAGCATCTCCTGCGGCACCGGCACCTGTGTGGCGACCAGCGCGAGCACCTCGGCCGACACGTCGGCGTCGGCGAAGACCAGTGCGTTTCCGGCGAGGACCTCCTGGGCCCGGCAGGTGAGCATCCCCGCGTTGCCCGGACCTCCGCCGACGAAGCGGACGGTTCCGGGGCGGGTGTTGCGTGCTCGAGTCATTGTTCGTCTCTCCGTGGGATGGGTGTCGCGCGCTGGCTGCGCGCGAGTGGGGAGTTCGTGGGCGGGTCAGGAGTCGCGGACGGTCGGTGGCGCCGTCGTGGACTCCCTGGGTACGAGTGGGTCGCGTTGTTCGGGCGACTCGTCGGACATGAGGTCTCGCGCGCCCCGGTCGAGCAGTTCGGCCGCGAGTGTGCGTCCGAGCTCCTCGGCGGCCGCGAGGGGGCCGTCGGGGTGCTCCGCGGGGACGGTGGTCCCGTGGGTGCGTAGAACTGTGGAACCGTCGTGGGCGGCGACGACCGCGTGGAGCGTGAGCTCGGCGTCGGCGGCGACCCGGTCGGCGGCGGGGTCCGTACCGGCGAAGGCGGAGTCCGCGGGACCGATCCCGGACAGTTCCGCCCGCGCGCCCACGGGCGCGGTGCACCCGGCCTCGAGGTCGGCGAGCAGGCGCCGTTCGGCCGCGATCCGCACCCGGGTGGGGAGATGGTCGACGACGGCGAGGGCCGCGATCGCGTCCGGATCGTCAGCACGTGCTTCGACGGCCAACGCTCCCTGGGCGGGGGCCGGCAACATCTCGTCGATGCCGAACCGATGGGTGGCGCGCTCGCCCACCCGGGTGCGGTCGAGTCCGGCGGCGGCCAGGACCACCGCGTCGAGGTCGCCGCTGGTGACGTAGCCCATCCGCGTGTCGATGTTGCCGCGCAGCGGGTGCAGGTCCAGGTCGGGCCGCAGGGCCGCGAGCTGGGAGCGCCGGCGCGGGGCGGAGGTGCCGACGCGGGCGCCCTCGGGGAGCGTGGCCATGGTCAGACCGTCCCGGGCGATGAGCACGTCCGACGGGTCGACGCGGGGCGGCACGGCGATCGGCGCGAACCGTTCGTCGCGTGCGGTCGGCAGGTCCTTGTAGGAGTGGACGGCGATGTCGCAGTTCCCACGCTCCAGCGCGGCCCGGAGTTCGAGGGTGAACACGCCGACGCCGATCCGCTCGACCGGCGCCATCACGACGTCGCCCTTGGTCTGCACGATGACCAGCTCGGCCTGGTATCCGGCCGCGATGAGCGCGTCACGGACGTGCCCGGCCTGCGTGGTGGCCAGCGTGCTGCCGCGCGTTCCCACCTTCAGGATCCTGCTCATGACGCCTCCTCATCCACGATGCTGTCCAGATCGAACAATGTGCTCACCACTGCCGCGAAGTCCTCGCCGTCCGACCTGGCGGCGAGTTCTTTGACCTTCACCGTCGGCGGGTGCAGAAGTTTGTCGACCACCCGGCGGACGGTGTTGGCGACCTCGTCGCGCACCTTGTCGTCCATTCCCGGCAGGCGTGCCTCGAGGCGCCGCATCTCGGCCGCGACCACCTGCCCACCGCGTCCCCGCAGCTTGCCGATCAGCGGGCCGACCTCGGCCATGCGCTCGGCCTGGGTGTACGCGGTCAGCTCGGCGTCGACGATGGTGCGGGCCGCGTCGGACTCGGCGGCGGCGCCCGAGGTGGCGGGATCCTCCTTGAGGGCCTCGATGCCCAGGACCGTCACGCCGGGCAGTCCGGCGACCGCCGGGTCGACGTCCCGCGGCATCCCGAGGTCGCAGATGACCAGGTGGCCCAGCTCGCCGCGGCCGGCGAGCGCGGTGTGCACGTCGCCGAGCGTCACGACCGTGCCCACTGCTCCGGTGCAGGTGAAGAGGATGTCGGCCCTGGACACCGCGCGGGCCAGTTCCTCGAGCGGGAACGCCGCGGCCGGGGTGCCGGCGTCGCGGGCGATCTCCGACAGGCGCTCGGCCCGCTCGGCGGTGCGGTTGGTGACGTCGATGTGGGAGATGCCGCCGCGGCCCAGGTGCGCCACGGCGAGCCCGCCCATCGCGCCCGCACCGAGCACCACGGCCCGACGCCCGTCGAGGTGGCGGCCCGCGCCGGGGCCGTCTGCGGCCGAGCCGGCCGGGTCGAGGCCGGTCGCGTCGAGGATCTCGGCGGCCCGGTCCAGCGCGACCGACACCACGGAGGCACCGGCCGAGTCGATCCCGGTCTCGGTGTGGACGCGCTTGCCCACGTGCAGCGCCTGCTGGGCCAGACGGTGCAGTGTCGTCCCGGCCGCGCCGATCTCCGACGCCGACTGGTAGGCGGTGCGGATCTGGCCGATGATCTGCTGCTCGCCCACCACCATCGAGTCCAGGCCCGAGGCCACGGAGAACAGGTGCTCGGCTGCGGCCTCGGAGTACCGGATGTACAGGTGGCGGCTCAGCTCGTCGATCGCCATCCCGGAATGCCTCGACAGCAGCGCCACCACGTCGTCGAGCGCCGGGTGGAACGCCTTGGCGGCCGAGTACACCTCGACCCGGTTGCAGGTGGTGACGATCATCGCCTCGTCGATGTGCTCACCCGCGATCAGTTCCTCGGTGAGCACGTCCCGGTCGACCTCGGAGACGGCGACGGCCTCGAGCAGCGAAACGGGCGCACTGTGATGGGAGACACCCACCAGGAGGATGCTCACAACCGACCCCCGGCCGCCGGGGCGCGACGGGCCCATGCCAGAATGGATGCCAGCTCGTCAACTCGTGGCCTGACGGCCCGGGACGCGGCATCGGGACGGCCGCCACCGCGCGGGCCGGAGACCGAATGAACGGACAGGGCACCGCAGGACGAACTCGCGGAACGCTGCTCCACAGTCGGTCGTCTCCTGTCGATGTGCACGGCTGCGTACAGGCCGGCCCCACGCCGGGACCGACCTGCCGGGACGGTCGCGGCGGTGAAGCCTGCGTACGACCCGTAACGCGATCCACCGTAACCCGCATGGCACCCCGGGACAAAACCGTCACCGGGGTCAATGCTATGCGCGGCGGACCCCGCGCGCCGTCCGTGAGCAGCACCGACCGCCGGCCCGCCCCACGAAAGGACCTCCCCCGTGCCTCCCCGCCGCAGATACTCCTCGTCGGCGTCGCCGGCGACCCGCGCCCGCTACGCCAGGCGCCGTCAGCGGCGGCTGTCCCGGGTGGACAACGATCTCACCGACCAGCAGTGGTTCGAGATCCTCGACGCCTGGGAAGGATGCGCGTACTGCGGGGAGACCGGGCCGGCGCTGCAGCGCGACTGCGTCCAGCCGATCTCCCGCGGTGGCCGCTACACCGTGGAGAACGTGGTCCCGGCCTGCGCGTCCTGCAACGCGAGCAAGCACAACAGTGAGGTGACCGGCTGGATGCGGCGCAAGAAGCTCGACGAGGGCGCGTTCCTGCTGCGCCACGCGACGTTCCTCCGGGCGCTCCGGGGCGCCGGGCAGCCGGGGGTCCCCGAACTGCCGGAAGAGGCGGACGACGTCTAGTCCCAACCCGCGAACGGCTCGGTGTCGGCGAGCGTGGCGACGAGCTCGTCGTCGTCGACCTCCCAACAGGAGTGCTCGGAGCCGTCCACCAACACCACCGGCAGTCGGTCGCCGTACTCGATCGCGAGCTCGCGATCGGCGGCCAGGTCGACGTCGGTCACCTCCAGCCGCGCGCCCGCCCGCGCGCACAACGGGACCAGCTGATCGTGGACCCGCACGCAGCTCCCGCAGCCCTCGCGCGTCAACAACGTCACACCGTGCACCATGCCTAGATAGTGCCCGACCGCCCCAGGGCTGCCCTAGGATGGGGCCCATCGCCCCCAGGAGGTCACGACAGGTGAACGACGACGACGCCGACACCACGCCCGCCGACGGCCTCGACCCGGAGTCCCCGGGCGCGGACGCGTCGGATTTCACCGACGAGCAGGTGGGGTCGGACGGCCGGCCGGCCGTGTTCGGCATGCGGCTGCCCGGTCGCGCTGACGTCACGAGTGCCATCGGCCGCCTGGCCTACCGGCGTCGCAGCCATCGCATCCAGCGCATGGCGGGTAAGGCGTCGGCTGACAACGCCGTCAAGATCGAGAAGGGTGTGGAGACCGGCACCCCGCTGGCCGACGCCCCGGTCCCGGCGGACGGGCACGCGGTCGAGCCGTTCGTCGCCGACCCGCAGGTGGCCGCGTTCTTCGACGTGGACAACACGCTGATCCAGGGTGCCTCGATCATCCTGCTGGCCCGCGGGCTGGCCAAGCACAAGTTCTTCACCGCCAAGGACATCATGGGGTTGGCGTGGTCGCAGGCCAAGTTCCGGATCTCCGGCGAGGAGAACGCCGACGACGTGGCGAGCGGACGCGACAAGGCACTGGCGTTCGTCGAGGGCCGCACCGTCGCCGAGCTGACCGCGCTGAGCGAGGAGGTCGTGGACACCTCGATGCTCGACCGCGTCTGGCCGGGCACACGGGCGCTCGTGCAGATGCACCTCGACGCCGGTCAGCAGGTCTGGCTGGTCACCGCCACGCCGGTGATGCTGGCCCGCGTGATCGCCACCCGGCTGGGCCTGTCGGGCGCGCTGGGGACGGTCACCGAGGAGAAGGACGGCGTCTACACCGGCCGGCTCGTGGGCGACATCCTGCACGGGCCCGGTAAGGCGCATGCGATCGCCACGCTCGCCGAGAAGGAGGGCTTCGACCTGTCGAAGTGCTACGCCTATTCGGACAGCTTCAACGACATGCCGATGCTGACCATGGTGGGCCACCCGGTGGCCATCAACCCGGATTCGAAGCTGCGGAAGTACGCCTCGGAAAACGGCTGGAACGTCAAGGACTTCCGCACGGTTCGACAGGCCGCCAAGAAGGCCGTGCCGGGTGTGCTGGCGGTCGGCGGGATCGCCGGCGCCGGGGCGGCTATGCGGTCGAAGTACTCCTCCCGCCCCGGCGGCGCGTAGCGCGAGGTCAGCCGAAGAAGACGCTGCCGCGTCGCGCGAGGTTCCGGAACAGCGTGTTCTGGATGGTCTCGCGGACCTGGTCGGTGATCTCGAAGACCACCATCGGGTCGTCGGCAGCGTCCGGCCCCAGGTGCGCGGTCTCGATGGGCTCGCCGAACTCCATCGTCCACTTGGTGGGCAACGGGATACCGCCGAGCCCGCCGAGGAGCGGGAACGTCGGGGTGATGGGCATGTACGGCAGTCCGAGCAGCCGCGCGAGCGCCGGGATCTCGCCGATCTTCGGGTAGATCTCCTCCGAGCCGACGACCGAGCACGGGATGATCGGCGCGCCGGCGGCCAGCGCGGTGGACACGAACCCGCCGCGGCCGAAGCGCTGCAGTCGGTAGCGGTCGGCGAACGGCTTACCGAGGCCCTTGAACCCCTCGGGCCACACGGCCACCACGTGACCGTCCTCGAGCAGTCGCTCGGCGTCGGCGTTGCAGGCCAGGGTGGCGCCTGCCCGGCGGGCCAGCGGCGCGGACACGGGCAGCGTCATGGCCAGATCCGCGGCCAACAGACGCAGGGCACGACCACCGTGGTCGTGGACCGCGACGCTGGTCATCAGCCCGTCGAGCGGGAGCACGCCGGCGTGGTTGGACACGATCAACCCCGCGCCCTCGTCCGGGATGTTGTCCGCCCCGATCACCTCGACCCGGAACCAGTGCTCGAACAGCGGGCGCCAAAGGGGCAGCCAGACGTTGGTGTAGAAGTGTTCGTCGAAGCCGAACTCGTCGACCTCGTAGCCGCCGGTGATGCGGGTCGCCAGGATCTCCCCGGCGGTGTTGATGGCCTCGGCCATCCCGGACAGCGCGCTGACGTCGCCGGTCGCGAGCATCACGTCCACGCCGCGCGCGAGATCGCGGACCGGCGCGAGCATCTCGACATCGATCGGCACGGCCTCCACGATCTGCCCGAGGGTGGCCCGCATCGAGCTGAGGAACCTGTCGACGATCCGCCCGATCTCGGTGGCGGCGGCGTCGCTGCTGGTGGTCGCGCCGAGGAAGCCCTCCCCGACCATCCGGTCACTCCGGGCGTCCCGGCGGCCCTCACCCCAGCGGGGGCCGCCGAGTGGCTGGCTCAGATCGAATTCCGGGCCCTTCACAACGCCTCCTCCATGCGGTCGGGCAGGGCCCCGATCGCCTCGAGCTCACCGATGGTGGTGTCCACGCCCGCGCGCAGCCGGTCGGCCACGGGCCCCGGTAGCAACTTCTCGAGCTTGGCGACCTTCCGCTCCAGCGAGGCACGGGTGACCAGCGGTTCCGTCCCGGAGTCGACCAGGTAGGCGTGCAGGGCCTCGTCGGTGGTGTAGCTGGGCTGGAAGCCGAACTCCTTGCGCATGCGGGTGGTGTCCACCACCCTGCCGAAGCGCAGGTACCGCATCTGCGACGGGCCGATGTCCCTGAGCCCCCGACTGAGCAGCATGCGGGCCGCGTACTTGAAGGTCTGCGGCGGCACCGGCAGCGGGATGTGGCCCGCCCGGCGGATCGCCCGGGCCAGCGTGAGCACACCCTCGGCGGCGATGTTGTACGTGCCCGGCGCCGCCCCGAGGGTGGCGTGGAGCAGCGCGTCCAACGCGTCCTGCGGGTGCAGCAGTTGGACCCGCGGGTCGTAACCGGCAAGCACCGGCGCGACCGACGGCAGCAGCAGCTCCCCCAGCACGGTCGGCTCGGGCAGCCCGAGGATGGCGGGGATGCGCAGGATCGTCACGTCGATGTCCGGGCGCTTGCGGGACATGCCCCGCACATAGCCCTCCACGGACAGGTGGTCCAGCGGGATGCCGCCGCTCGGCTGGCGGCGCGCGGCCATGTCCTCGGTGAACATGGCCGGGTCCGAGCCCGAGGAGCCGTAGACGGTGGTGGAGGAGATCAGCACGAACCGCTTGACGGTCGAGGCCCTGCCACACGCCGCGATGACGTGCATCGAGCCCATGATGTTGGACTCCTTGACGGCCGCCCGGCCGCCCGGCGCGAAGTCGGTGTGGAACAGCCCGGCGTGCACCACGGTGTCGATCCCCGCCTCGCGCAGGATCCCCTGCAGACGCGGCGACTGGGGGTCGAGCCGGACGAACTCGGCGTCACGCATCCGCCTGCGGTGCTGGGGTGACGGCTTGACCGAGTCGATGGCCAGCACGCGCTCGACGGACTCGTTCCGGAGCAGCATGCCCACCAGGTGCGCGCCGAGGTAGCGACTGCCGCCGACGACCGCGACAGCACGCGCCGGCGGGCGGCTGGAAGCTTCGGTGTTCACCCGACCGAGTCTAGCCGCGACGTGCCGTGCGAACCGGCCCCGGCCGGAAATACACCGATGCCCGCCACCACTGGGGCGACGGGCATCCGCTACAGGCGTGAGTCCGGGCGCGATCAGCGCGCCGCGGGACTCACTTACCGAGTTTGCGACGCTGCACGCGAGTCCGGCGGAGCATCTTGCGGTGCTTCTTCTTGGACATACGCTTGCGGCGCTTCTTGATCACAGAACCCATATCGGGGTCACCTACCTGTCGACTACTGGTCGTGGACCTTGGCTTGCGCTCCGGCGTCTGAAGCGGGCTTCTCGAGCCGGAACGGAACCAGTCCAGCCTACCTGCAGGCGGGTCCGCGACGAAAATGGGTCCGGGACGGAATGTACCTCCGCCCCGGTCGGGTCAGCCTGCGGAGAAGTACGAGGTGTCGAGGTACTCGTGCACGGCCTTGGCGTGGACGCGGAACGAGCGCCCCACCCGGACGGCCGGCAACTCGCCGGAGTGCACGAGTCGGTAGACCGTCATCTTGGACACGCGCATCAGCGCGGCCACCTCGGCAACGGTGAGGAACTGGGAGCCCCCCGCCGGCTGCGAGCCGCCTTCGGTCTTGTCGGTAGTCGCCATCGTCACAACCCTTCGTGGCACGCGTCGCGCCGCAGGCTTCCCCTCCTGCGGTACGGACACGCACGTGCTGGAGATGAGCCTAGCGTGAAAGTTGTGATCAATGCGACGGGAGTGGGCGAATTACTTCAATGACACGCCGCCGAGACCTGAGTTCACCCGTTCTGAACTGGGCTTGTGCTAAAAGCGACGACCCGCCAGGTGGGGTTTCTCTCACCTGGCGGGTCGCCTCCCTCGCTGCTTCGCCCTCCCGGCAGCCGCCCGGGCCGTCCTCGTCGAGGCCGGCGGGTGCGTGCGGGTGGGCGTGCGCCGCGGGTCAGTCGATCTCGTCGTCGTCCTCGATCACGGCCCGCGCCATCTCGCGGGACCGCGACGCGGCGGCCTCGACCGCATCGGCCACCGCCGCGCGCAGGCCTCCCGACTCGAGGCGGTGGATCGCCGCTGCGGTGGTGCCGCCCGGCGAGCTGACGTTGTAGCGGAGCTGTCCTGGGCCCTCGCCACCGCCGGCGAGCATCGCGCCGGCGCCGAGCGCGGTGCCGGTGGCCAGGGTCGTGGCCACGTCGCGGGGCAGGCCCTGCTCCACGCCGGCGTCGATCAGCGCCTCGGCGAGGAGGAAGAAGTAGGCGGGGCCGGACCCGGACACGGCCGTCACCGCGTCCATCTGGGCCTCGGTGACGACGACGACGGCGCCGACGCTCTCCATGATCGACCGCACCTGCTCGAGATGCTCGTCGCGCGCGAACCGGCCCTTGCAGATGGCCGAGACGCCCTGGCCCACGAGCATCGCGGTGTTGGGCATGACCCGCACGACCGGCGAGCCGGCGCTGAGTCTGGTCTCGAGCGATTCGGTCGAGACACCCGCGGCGAGCGAGACCACGATCGACTCGTGGACGCTGTCGGAGATGGCGTCGCCGACCCGCTCGGTCACCGCGGGCACATCCTGCGGCTTCACGGCGATCGCGATCACATCGGCGCCCTCACACCCGATGTCGAGGGTCGTGGGCAGGATGGAGTACTTCTTGGCCAACTCGTCGGCGCGGGCCTGGACGGCTTCGATCACCACGATGTCCGACCCCGGGGTCCCGGCCTCGCGGAGACCCGCGATGAGGGCCTCTCCGATGCGTCCGCCACCGACCACTGCGATTCTCGTCATGCCCATCACAGTGCCACACCGCCGCGGGCCGGCCCCGGCGTGCCGCCCCGCTGACGTGCGCGCTGAAATGAGCTCCGCCCGCATCCGGAAACGGATGCGGGCGGAGTCGGTACGTGCTGGTGCGGAGCCGCTAGGTGACGAGCCTGAGCAGGAGCGGCCCGCAGGTCACGCCTATGCCCACGATCACCGCCAGGGCGATGCTGACCGTGTCATTCGACCGGCGCAGCACGCG
Source organism: Dietzia sp. NPDC055343 (assembly GCF_053645265.1). Lineage (NCBI taxonomy): Bacteria > Bacillati > Actinomycetota > Actinomycetes > Mycobacteriales > Dietziaceae > Dietzia > Dietzia sp. NPDC055343. The sequence goes on from NZ_JBSHMJ010000023.1 coordinate 38,290, forward strand.
CACCATGGCGACGAGCCCCACGATCACGATGATCGCCAGCGCGAACGCCACCCACGGCAGGTCGGTCCACAGCAACTGGAAGCCGATGAACAGCGCCGCGCCCGCGACCGCGGAGGCGAGTACCTGGGCGACGAGGATCATCCACTGCGACGCGGGCGACCGCTCGGTGTCCGCGTGATCGGCACGCGTGGCATCCGGGTGATCGGCACGCGCGGTGTCCGAGTCGGCGTCGCGGTACCGGTCCGTCGTGGCCGGTGCGGAGTCCCGGTCACCGGAGACCGCGGCCGCGGTCATCCCGGCGACGCCGGCGCCGCCCGCGGCAGCAGCCGCAGCCCGGCCGAAGGAGCCCTCGCGGCCGTCAGTGTCAGTGCCCTCGGGGGCGGCTGAACCGGTGACCGCGCCAGCGTCCTTGACGCCTGGAGCGGGCGCGGTCGCGGCGGGAGCCGCATCGCTGTTCTTGTCTGTGGCCCTGTCTGAGGCCTTGTCTGCGGCCTTGTCCGTGGTGGCCGCGCCTGCGGCGACCACGCCGGCCGGAGCCTCGGGAGCACTGTGGGCTGTGGAGCCACTGCCGGTCGGCACGCCCCACGCCTGCTGCCGGGCCGGGGCGGAGTCCGCCCGACCGGCGGTGTCCCCCGCGGCGGTGTCCCCCGCGGTGGAGTCCTTGGCCCGCGTCGGCGCCTGTGCCTGCGTCTGCGCTTGAGACTGCGTCTGCGCGGCGGTCGGCTGCCCGGGACCGGCCTGGGAACCGGTACCCGAGCCGGTCGCGGCGGCGCCCGCAAGACCCGCGGCACCGGCAGCAGCGCCACCCGCCGCCGCGGCACCGGCCACACCGGCCCCGGACGGCCCGCGATCATCGCGCGCATCAGGGGTCCAGGCGCCCGTCGGGCGCGCCGCGGCCTGGTCCTTTTCCTTGCGCTTACGGCCGAACAGACCGCGACGCTTCTCCTGCGGCTGCCCCTCGGGCGTCTCGTCCGCGGTCGCGGGAGCACCGGCCCCCGGGGCGGGCGGCTGCTGCGCGGGCGCCTGCTGTGTGGGTGCCTGCTGTGCGGGTGCCTGCTGTGCGGGTGCCTGCTGCCGGGCCCCCGGCTGCCGGGCGCCCGGCTGCTGGGCCGGGATCCTGGCGGTCTGGGCCGCCGAAGGCTGCGCTGCCGGCGGCTGCTGCGCGGTCGGCGACTGCTGTGTCGCCGACGGGCGCGCCTGCGACGCCGACGCGGGAGCCTGCCCCGACTTCGGGGTGGACGGCTGCGGTGTGGGCGGCGTCGTCGTCCTACCCGTCGCCCCCGACTGCGCGGTTCCCGCGCCCGCACCGGTCTGGTCGCCCGTCGCCCGGGGCCCGTCCGCCGACGGCGACGAACCGCCCTCGGCAGCCTCCGCCTCGCGCGCATGACGCCGCGCCGCACGGCCGCTGAGGACCGTGTCATCGGTGATGCGCGGGATCTCACCGGTGAGCTCGGAGACACTCACCCCACCCTCGTCAGCCCGGCGGCGCCGACGCCCGGTGGGCGCGACCTCCTGCTGCTCCGCGCCCATGCGCTTGAGCAGCTCCGCCACGGTGATCTGCTGACCGTCAGAATCCTCGGCCATCGTCAGCTTCCCTTCCCGTCGCCGCCCACGTCCCGGTCGAGACGCTGAAGAATGAGCCCCTCACGCAGAGCCCACGGACAGATTTTCACACTTTCCAACCCCAATGCACGCATGGACGCCTCCGCGACCAACGCGCCGGCCACCACTTGATACGAACGATCAGCGCTGACGCCCTCCAACTCTGCCCTGTCCGCAGCGGTCATGCGAGAGATGAACGCGATCACCTGGCGCAGACCGGCCGCGGTGAGAATCCGCTCGACCCGCGGCCCCTCGGACGACGGCGCCGCGCCCGTCAGGCGTGCCAGCATCCGGAAGGTCTTGGAGGTGGCGCAGGCGACATCCGGATCGCCGGCGGCACGCAGCTCCTTGGCCGGCCCCTCCAGCTCCGCATCGATGTAGTCGCGAAGCTGATTGATGCGCTTGCGCTCCGGCGGGTCCGTCTTGAACCAGTCGTGGGTCAGACGGCCAGCGCCCAGCTGCAGGCTGAAGGCGTGCTCCGGCAGCTCGTCCTCCCCGCTGGTCAGCTCGAGCGAACCACCCCCGATGTCGAGGTTGAGGATCCGCCCGGCGCTCCAGCCGTACCACCGCCGCGCCGCGAGGAACGTCATGCGCGCCTCGTCCTCACCGGAGAGCACCCGCAGTTCGACGCCCGTCTCCTTGGCGACCTTGGCCAGCACCTCGTCCGAGTTCGCGGAATCCCGCACGGCGGAGGTCGCCAGCGCCATGACCTCCTTGCACTTGGTGGCCTTGGCGAGATCGGCGGCCTCGTTCACCGCGTCGATCAGGCGGGCGATGCCGGTCTTGGTGATGCTGTTGTCCTGATCCAGGTACTCGATGAGACGCAGGCGGGTCTTGGAGTCGTTCATGGGCGTGGGGTGGCCACCACGATGCGCATCGACGACGACGAAATGAACCGTGTTACTCCCGACGTCCAGGACACCTAATCTCACACGCCCACCCTAAACGGTCTACGGTCGCTGGTTGTGACCGCCACCGAACCTTCTACAACCCCGGGTACCCCTCGCCCCGAGGTCCCGTTGGACTTCCCTCGCGAGTGGTACAGCTTTCCCGACCCGACCAACGGCGAGCATCTCATCTCAGTGGACATGACGTGGCTGCTCTCGTCCTGGACGTGCGTCTTCGGCACGCCCGCCTGCCACGGCATCGACAGTTCCCAACCGGAGTCCGGGTGCTGCACGCACGGCGCGTTCCTCTCGGACGACGAGGACCGTGAGCGCCTCACCCGGAACGTCTCGCTCCTGGCACCCGGCGAGTGGCAGCATCGCGACGCCGCGTTCGCGGCCGCCGCCGCCGAGAACTCCGAGAACGAGGTGTGGCTCGAGGAGGATGAACTGACGGGCGACGACGGCGAGATGGAGCCGGCGCTGCGGACCCGCAAACTGGGCGGGCGCTGCGTCTTCTTCAACGACCCCGGCTGGCCGGCCGGGTCGGGCTGCGCCCTGCACCACATGGCCGGGCGCACCGGGCGGAGCCTGCCGGAGTCCAAGCCGGACGTGTGCTGGCAGCTGCCGCTGCGCGTGACCCACGACTGGGAGGACCGCGCCGACGAGGTGGAGATCCTCCACACCCGTGTAGGCGAGTACGACCGCCGCGGCTGGGGCCCCGGCGGGCTCGACCTCGACTGGTACTGCACAGGCTCGCCCGAGGCGCACGTGGGCGCCGAGCCCGTCTACGTCTCGCTGCGCGACGAGCTGGTCGAGTTGCTGGGCGAGGAGCCGTACGAGGTGCTGGCCGCGGCCTGTGCGCGGCGGCGGCAGCTGGGCATCGTGGCCGTGCACCCGGCGACCGCCCGCGCGTGCGGGGCCTGAGACCGGCTGCCGACCCGCCTCCCCCGCCCACTCTCCGCCTCGCCGCCAGCCGGGCTGGGCGTCGACCGGCTGCGGGGACCGCACGCGCAGCGGATCAGGGCTCGAACTTGTAGCCCAACCCGCGGACGGTCACCAGGTGCACCGGCTTGCCCGGATCCTGCTCGACCTTCGAGCGCAGGCGCTTGACGTGCACGTCGAGGGTCTTGGTGTCGCCCACGTAGTCCGAACCCCACACGCGGTCGATGAGCTGCCCGCGGGTGAGCACCCGGCCGGAGTTGCGCAGCAGGTACTCGAGCAGATCGAACTCCTTGAGGGGCAGCGTCACCGCCGCCCCGCGGACCGTCACCGTGTGCCGCTCGATGTCCATCCGGACCGGTCCCGACTCGAGGACACCGATCTCCTCGGGTTCGTCCGCCTCCTTGTCGGCCCCGCGGCGTAGGACCGCCCGGATACGCGCGATGAGCTCGCGGGCCGAATAGGGCTTGGTCACGTAGTCGTCGGCGCCCAGTTCGAGCCCCACGACCTTGTCGATCTCACTGTCCCGGGCGGTCACCATGATGACCGGCACGCTCGAGGTCACGCGGAGTCGCTTGCACACGTCGGTTCCCGACATCCCCGGGAGCATGAGGTCGAGCAGCACGATATCGGCGCCCTCGGACTCGAAGCTCTCCAACGCGGTCGGGCCGTCGCCGGCGATGGTGACGTCGAAGCCCTCCTTGCGGAGCAGGAAGGCCAGCGGGTCCGCCAGCGAGTCCTCGTCCTCCACGATCAGCACCCTGGTCACGGCACCTGGTCCTCTCCTTGATCGACGTGCTCTGTGGCGGGAGACGCCCCGCCGGAATCCGGCTCCACATGGGCCGGGAGTTCGAGAGTGAAGGTCGACCCGGTCCCGGGTCGACTCCACAGGGATACGGCGCCGTTGTGGTTCTGGGCGACGTGTTTGACGATCGCCAACCCCAGGCCGGTGCCGCCGGTCGCGCGGGAACGGGCCTTGTCGACGCGGAAGAAGCGCTCGAAGACGCGCGTCTGGTGCTCGGGGGCGATCCCGATCCCGCGGTCGGTGACCCGCAGCATCACCGTGTCGCCGGAGATCCCCCGGGTGATCGACACCGGAGTGCGCTCGTGCGAGTAGTTGATGGCGTTGAAGATGAGGTTCGCCAACGCGGTGACCAGCAGGGTCCAGTCGCCCTTGATCTCCAACCCGGACGGCGAGTCGGTGATGAGCTCGATCCCGGCCGTCTCCGCGGCGCCCGCCGCCCGCCGGAGCGCCTCGTCCACCACGTCGTCGACGTCCACCGGCTCCGGGTCGCGGATCCGCTCGGCACCCTGCAGACGGGAGAGCTCGATGAGCTCGGTGACCATCTTGCCCAGCCGCTGCGCCTCGCCCACCACGCGACCACCGAAGTACTCGACCGAGTCCGGGTCGTCCTTGGACTCCAGGAGCGCCTCGGCGAGGACCGCCATCGCCCCCACCGGGGTCTTGAGCTCGTGGGAGACGTTGGCCACGAAGTCGCGCCGGGCGGCCTCCATACGGCGGTGCTCCGAGTCGTCGTCCGCGAACACCACGACGAACTGCTCGCCGTGGCCCTGCAGGATCTCGCAGCGGCCGCTGACTGACGGGATACGGCGACGGCCGGCCGCCATCTTCGCGGGCAGGTCGAACACCGAAGTCCGGTCGTCGACGAACGTGGCGTGCGCCGCCGTCCAGACCGGCTCGATCAGCAACCGGTCCTCGACGATGCCCAATTCGTCGGCACGGCGGTTGAACAGCACCACGTCCTGGTGACGGTCCACCACGGCGAGCGCGTACGGCGCCTGCTGATAGACCGCCCGCAACACATCGAGCCTGGTCGGCCCGGCCTGCTCCGCACGTCGCCGGTCGGCTCGCGCATTGATCAAGGGGATGACGAAGCCGCCCACGACGAAGCCGATGATCCCGGCGACGATCGCGAGGAAGATCCCCAGACTGACCTGCACGACCCAGATACTACGACCCGGGTACCCCGCCCGGAAAAGCAGAACCCCCCGTCCACCTGCGCGAAGTTCGCAGATAGGCGGGGGTTTACGGCTCGTTCACCGGGCCTTCACCTCACACGTGGGCGGTGGCCCTATCGGCGTGTCGCCCACGCGAAAGCAGGCCCGAGGACGCGGGGCTACTTTCCACCCTGGCTGGCCACGGCGGCGGCGCCGGCGGCGGCGGCCTCCGGGTCGAGGTACGTGCCGCCCGGGTTGGCGACCTTCCCGGCCTCGTCGAAGCGGTAGACCAGCGGGATCCCGGTCGGGATGTTCAGACCCGCGATGTCATCATCGGAGATCTCGTCGAGGTGCTTGACCAGCGCGCGCAGCGAGTTGCCGTGCGCGGCCACCAGGACCGTCTCGCCGGCCGCGATGCGCGGGGCGATCTCGGCGGTGTAGTACGGAATGAAGCGGTCCACCACGTCCTTGAGGCACTCCGTGAGGGGCACCTCCGGGAGGTCGGCGTAGCGGACGTCGCCGGTCTGCGAATACTCGTTGTCCGGGTCGATGGCCGGCGGCGGCGTGTCGTAGCTGCGGCGCCAGAGCATGAACTGGTCGTCGCCGAACTCTTCCTTGATCTCCGCCTTGTTGAGGCCCTGCAGCTTGCCGTAGTGGCGCTCGTTGAGCTTCCAGTGCCGCACCACCGGCACCCAATGGCGGTCGCATGCGTCCAGCGAGATGTTCGCGGTGGTGATCGCGCGGCGCAGCAGCGAGGTGTAGACGATGTCCGGGAGGATGCCCTCCTTCGCGAGGAGCTTGCCGCCGCGGACCGCCTCCTCGCGACCGAGGTCGGTGAGATCGACGTCGACCCACCCCGTGAACTGGTTGGACGCGTTCCACTGGGACTGACCGTGACGCAGGAGGACGAGTGTTCCGTAAGTCATAGGTCCATTATGACCCGATGCTCACCGGCTACGGTGCAAGCATGACCGCAGACGCCGGAGACACCCCCGAAGCCACCGACCGGCCCTGGACGGTCCACTACACCCCGGGGACCACACACGACCTGGATTACGGCACCACCACGCTGTGCGACCAATTCGACCAGGCCGTCAGCGCCCACTTCGAACGGCCCGCCACCGAGTTCTTCGGCCGGGTGACCACCTACGGCGATCTCGGCAGCCGGGTCCGGCGCGCCGCCGAGGGCCTGCGCCTCCTGGGCGTGGGCAAGGGTGACCGCGTGGCCGTCCTCCTGCCCAACTGCCCCCAGGGCATCGTGGTGTTCTACGCGGCTCTGCGGCTGGGCGCGATCGTCGTCGAACACAATCCCCTGTACACGGCCGACGAGCTCGAGGCCCCCTTCGCCGATCACGGTGCGAAGGTCGTCGTGGCGTGGAACGTCGTCACCGACGTCGTGCAGGACCTCGCGACCCGCCCCGACACCGCGATCGAGCACGTCCTGGCCGTCGACCTCCTCGACGCGTTCCCCACCGCCAAGCGCCTCGCCCTGCGACATCTCCCGGTTCCCTCGCTACGCGCCTCCCGCGACAAGCTGTCCCGCCCCGACACGCACACCCCGCGCTGGGCGGCCCTGGAGACCGGCCCCGAGCTGGATTTCTCCCACCCCTACCCCACCAACGACGACGTGGCGCTGATCCTCTACACCTCCGGCACCACCGGGACGCCCAAGGGCGCGATGCTCACCCACGCCAACCTGGTCGCGAACTCGACCCAGGGCAAGGCGTGGGTGCCAGGGCTCGAGCCCGGCAAGGAGCGGTTCCTGGCCTCGCTGCCGATGTTCCACGCCTACGGGGTGACGATGTGCGTGGTGTTCGGCATCGCCCAGGGGGCCCGGCTCCAGCTCGTGCCGACGCCCGACATGGACCTGATCATGCCGATCTTCGCCAAGGAGCCGCCGACATTCATCCCGGCTGTCCCGCCGATCTACACCCGCATCCTCGAGGAGGCCGACAAGCGCGGCATCTCGCTCAAGGGCATCCGCAACTCCTTCTCCGGGGCGATGAGCCTGCGCGCCGACCTCATCGAACGGTGGGAGGCCGCCACCGACGGCCTCTTGGTGGAGGGGTACGGGATGACCGAGACCTCGCCCATCACTGTGGGCAATCCCATGTCGACGGCGAGGCGAGCCGGTTCGATCGGCGTCCCGTTCCCCGACACGGATATCCGGGTCGTCGACAAGGAGGACCCCTCGCGGGACGTACCCTCCGGGGAGCCCGGTGAGCTCCTGGTCAAGGGACCGCAGGTCTTCCCGGGGTACTGGAACAACGAGGAGGCGACCGCGGCGACGCTGCACGACGGCTGGCTGCGCACCGGCGACGTGGTGGAGCAGGCCCCCGACGGTTTCCTGCACGTGGTGGACCGGATCAAGGAGGTGATCGTCACCGGCGGGTTCAACGTCTACCCCTCGGAGGTCGAGGCGGTTCTGCGGACGGCTCCCGGCATCGCCGACTGTGCGGTCGTCGGCCGGGACGGGGCCCACGGTGAGCAGGTCGTCGCGGCGGTGGTGCTCGAACCGGGTGCGTCACTCGATGTGGACGCGATCCGCGCCCACTGCAAATCGTCGCTCGCCGGGTACAAGGTGCCGCGCGAGTTCGTCGAACTCGACGAGCTGCCCGCCAACCCGATGGGCAAGGTGCTGCGCAAGAAGGTCGCCGAGGCCATTAACCCCTGACCCCTGGAAAGACCTGCAGCAGCTCGAGACGACAGAGCTGCGCAAGCCCACGAGCCAGCGCAACTCCCCCGACTTACGCTGCGCCGGTGACCTGCGCTGCCGGCGTGTACGCAATGCAGCCACTCACGCTGGCACGCGGGACCCTCCCGCCAGCGCAAGCCCACAAGCCAGCGCAACCCCCCCAACTTACGCTGCAGAACTGCCCGTCTGTGCTACTCGGGCTGGGGCAGATCCTCGGTGAGGTGGCGGAACGCCTCCAGGTTGCGCAGCGACTCGCCCCGCGAGACCCGCCACTCCCATTCCCGGCGGATCGCGGTGTGGAAGCCGGTCTCGATGATGATGTTGAAGTCGTGGTCGGCGGCCTCCAGTACCTGCCCGAGCACGCGGTCGAGCTCCTCCTCCGTCACCGCGACCAGCGGCATCCGGCCGACCAGATAGATGTCGCCGTTGTTGTCCAGCGTGTACGCCACCTGGTACATCCGGCGATTGCGACGCAGCAGGTACTTGTAGACCTTCTCGAAGTCCTCGTCCGGCCGGCGGCACACGAACGCCTCGACGCGCACGCTCTCGCGGTTCACGGTGAGATGGCAGGCCGTCTTGAGGCGCTTCTCCCCCGGCAGCTGCACCACGAAGGTGTTGCCGTCGGCCAGCGTCGACTCGATGTCCCGCTCCACCAGGAAGTCGCGGATCCGCTCGACGGTGGGGGCGTCGGCCTCGTCCGGACGTCGGGCGGGCCCGTACGCGGCGCCAGCAGAGGAGCCTGCACCGTCGAGGGCACCGGCCCCAGCCGCAGCATCATCCTCGCCGTCGTCGCCCATGCGCTTGTTCTCGGTGGGGTCGATCATCGTGGCTCCTTCGCGGGTTAGAATGGACTCAGGCGCGGGTTGGAACGAACTCAGGACGCCGTGGCCGCCGCGCGCCGCGCCCGGTACGAGGCCATCGTGCCCGCATACGACGCCAGCAGCCCGTCGGCCGTGGAATCCCAGCTGAACCCGGCGGCGTGCACCGGGGCGTGGCGGGACATCTCCAGCCGCAGCTCGTCGTCGTCGAGCAGTGATCCGAGGACCCGCGCCCACTCGCGCGGATCGTGCCCGTCCACGGTGAGCCCGGTCCGGCCGTTCGCGACGGCCGTCGGCAGCCCGCCCACGGCGGCGGCCACCACCGGCGTCCCGCACGCCTGCGCCTCCAACGCGACCAGTCCGAACGACTCTGAGTACGACGGCACCGCCACGATGTCCGCGGCCCGGTACACGTCGACCAGCTCCGACGGCGGGCGCGGCGCCAGGAAGCTCACGCGGTCGGCCACGCCCAGCTCCTCGGCCAGCTCCATGAGCGAACGCGGCCGCTCGAGCCCCGACCCGCTGGGCCCGCCCACCACGAGCAGCCGCACGTCGCGGTGCGGCTCGGCGCGCACGATCTCGGCGAGCGCCCGCACCACCACGTCGGGTGCCTTGAGCGGCTGGATGCGGCCGACGAACGCGATCACCTCGGAGCGCTGCGCCACGCCGAGTGCGCGCCGGGCCTGCTCGGTGCCGCGCCGGGTGCCGGGCGTGTACTGCTCGAGGTCGGCGCCGGGGGGGACGATGTCGATGTCGGCCGGGTCGGCGTCGTAGTAGCCCACGAGCTCGTCGCGTTCCCCGGTGGTGTTGACGACCAGCCGGTGCGCGGCGTCCACGATCTGCTGCTCGCCGATGCGTCGCGACTCCGGTTCGGGGGTGTCACCGCTGGTGAGGACCGCGTTCTTGACCTCGGCCAGCGTGTGGGCGGTGTGCACGAGCGGCACGCCCCAGTGCTCGGAGGCGACCAGCCCCGCCTGGCCGGACAGCCAGTAGTGGGAGTGGATGAGGTCGTAGTGGCCGGGCGCCTGGCCGGCCTCGGCGCGCATGACGCCGGCGACGAACGGACACAGCTGCGTGGGCAGGTCCTCCTTGCGGAGGCCCTCGAACGGGCCGGCCACGATGTTGCGGACCAGCACGCCGTCGCCCGCCTCCTCGACCGGCGGCTGCGACGAGTGGGTGGCGCGGGTGAAGATCTCCACCTCGACGCCGCGGCGGGCCAGACGCCGCGCGGTCTGCAGCACGTACACGTTGAGCCCGCCCGCGTCACCGGTGCCGGGCTGGGCGAGCGGCGAGGTGTGGAACGACAGCACCGCGACGCGCTTGGGGAGCGGCGCGTCGGGTCCGGGGCGGAGGTCGGAAACGGTCACCAGTCCGATTGTGCCTCCGTGCGCGCCGGGGTGCACGCGGCGCGGGGGCGGGGATCGGGTGGGACGACGACGACAACGCCCGCCGCTCGCCCACCCCCCACGGGCGGTGTGGGGTGTCTACAGTTCGGCGGCGAAGGCGTCGAGCTCGGCGAGGAACTTCGGCTTCTCCTCGATGAAGGGCGCATGGGCGGACTCGGCGAAGCCCACGTAGCGGCCGCCGGGGATCATCTCGGCGTTGGCCTGACCGGCGGACGGCAGCACCACGCCGTCGTGCTCACCGTGGATCACCAGCGCGGGGATGCCCAGGCCGCGCAGTGTCTCGTCGTTGTCCACGCGACGGGTGAGCAGCTTCTGGCGGACGGTCGGCGGGGTGGCCAGCGAGAGTCCGAAGATCCGCTGGCCGCTCGTGCCGTCGCCGGACCGCATCATGGCGCTCCCGAAGCTCGCGAGCGCGGCCACGGCCCTGCCGGGGTTCTCGTCGAACGCGCCGTTCGACGTGACCTCGACCATGGCCGGGCCGATCGCGCCGCCGGCGGACCGGGACACCGAGGTGACGGCGCCGCAGAGCACGATGCCCGCGACCCTGCCCTCGCCGCGGGCGGCGAGGTAGTCCGACACCACGATCCCACCGTACGACCAGCCGAGCAGGATCGCGCCCGCCCCATCGCTGACACCGGCGGCGTCCAGGACCGCCTCGACGTCGTCAGCCCACTGCGCAGCCGAGTCATAACCGGCGTCGGCGACGTCGGAGTGGCCGTGTCCGCGCAGGTCCAGCGCCACCACCCGGAACCGGGTCGCCAGGTCGGCCAGAAGATCCGGGCCCCAGCAGGCGCTCGACTGGGCCCAGCCGTGGATCAGCACGAGCGGGCGCGCGGCGGGGTCGCCGAGCACGCGGTAGGCGATCGTGGTGCCGTCCGAGGAGACGGTGGAGGCGAGGGAATACGTGGCGGGAGAGGTCATGTCGGCCATCGTGCCAGTCCCATCGCTATCGCACGTCGGCTCGTCGGAGGTGTCCCCCGAACGCGGAGGCCCCTCCCCCGGAGCCGCCCCGTGCGGTTACCGTGTTCCAATGGCAGCCACCACCACCGCGACAGACCCCGACGTCGTCGTCCGGATGTTCTTCGACGCCCTCGCCTCCGGCTCGACCGCCGCCGCGGCGGAACTGGTCTCCGGCGACGTGTGGTGGGCGAACATCGGGCTGCCGACCGTGCGCGGCAAGCGGGCCGTCGTCGGCGCGATCGCCGCGATGCACCGCAGCGTGCGATTCGGGGTCCGGACCCACCATCTCGCGGTGTCGGCGCCCGCGGACCCCACCGATCCCCGCTCCCCGCACATCGTTCTCACCGAGCGCACCGACTCGCTCGGGATCGGCCGGTTCCGCTGCGACTTCTGGGTGTGCGGGCGGCTGGAGGTCCGCGACGGCCTGGTCTGCGGCTGGCAGGACTACTTCTCCACCGCCGACATCGCGCGCGGCGCGGTGCGCGGGCTGGTCGGGATGATCCCCGGCCGTCGCGTCGGTCGATAACGCGGCATTAGGCGCGCGGTCGGCCCGCGGCCGCTGAGCAGCCGTACGGCCGGCGACGTCGTCACCTACGCTCGAGTGCATGACCGATCACAGTGCCGCCCGTGAGCGCCTCGCCGCCCTGCCCGCCGACACCCGCGTGGCGGTGGTGACCGGCGCATCGTCGGGCATTGGCGAGGCGAGCGCCCGCGAACTGGCAGGCCAGGGCTTCCACGTGATCGTTGGCGCGCGGCGCGCCGACCGGCTGGAGGCACTCGCCGCCGAGATCGGCGGCACCGCCCTGCCTCTCGATGTGACCGACGCGGACTCGTGCGCGGCGTTCTGCTCGGCCATCCCCCGCCTGCACGTGCTGGTCAACAACGCCGGCGGCGCCAAGGGCACCACCAGCGTCATGGACGCCGACGAGGAGCAGTGGCGCTGGATGTGGGAGACCAACGTCCTCGGCACGCTGCGGATGGTCAAGGGACTCATGCCGACCCTCGTGGACACCGGCGACGGGCTGGTCATCACCATCACCTCCATCGCGGCGCTCGAGTCGTACGACAACGGCTCCGGCTACACCTCCGCCAAGCACGCGCAGGCCGTCCTGCACCGGACGCTGCGAGGCGAGCACCTCGGCCAGCCCGTGCGGTTCACCGAGATCGCGCCCGGCATGGTCGACACCGAGTTCTCGAGCGTGCGGTTCGACGGCGACGCGGACAAGGCCGCCGCCGTCTACCGCGGGCTGACCCCGATGATCGCCGAGGACATCGCGGAGATCGTGGGATTCGTCGCCAGCCGGCCGTCGCACGTGAACCTCGACCAGATCGTGGTGAAGCCGCGCGCCCAGCACTCCGCGATGCGGGCGCACCGCGACTGAGCCGGGGCCGGATCACGACGCTCCGGCGGCGCTACAGAAGGTGAGGCTAGGCAACGTCAGGTTAGGCTTCACACCGGCAGGTTAGGCTAACTGACCTGGCACGATGCCGCGCGCGGTCCTATTGTGGGACCCCTCGGGAGAACCCCTCCCGGCGCGTCTCGACTCTTGTCGAGGCCGCCTCACGAAAGGCGCCACCATGACCCAGAGCAGCAGCACCTACGCCGAACTCCTCTCCGCCCAGGTCGGCCACGAGTTCGCCGCCAGCCAGCAGTACATCGCGATCGCCGTGTGGGCGGACGCGCAGGACCTTCCGCAGCTGGCCGCCCGCTTCTACCAGCACAGCCTGGGCGAGCGGAACCACGCCATGATGATGGTCCAGTACATGCTCGACCGGGACATCCCCACCGTGATCCCCGCCGTGCCGGCGCCCCAGGCCGAGTTCGACGGGCCCGTTGGCGCACTGAGCCTCGCGCTCGAGCAGGAGAAGCAGGTCACCCGCCAGATCGAGGCGCTGTTCCAGGCCGCGCGCGCCGAGGCCGATCCGCTGGGCGAGCAGTTCATGCTGTGGTTCCTGCGTGAGCAGGTCGAGGAGGTCGCCAACATGAACACGCTGGTGACCATCGCCGAGCGCGCGGACGACGACTGGTTCCGCATCGAGGAGTACCTCGCCCGCGAGACCGACGCCTCCACCAACACGGGCACCCCGCCCGCGGTCGCCGGCGGCGCGGTCTGAGCACGACCGCCTGACAACGGCGGGCCGGGAGGGCAGGCGGTCAGCGCGACCAGTCGGCCAGCCTCTCGACGAGGATGCGGTTGCTCTCCTCGAGCGCGGCGGCGTTGGCCTCGGCCGATCCGCCGGACAGCATCCCGTCGGCATGCGCGCCGGGCACGGAGAACACGTGCCCGGCGTCGTCGTATATGTGCACCTCCGTACTCTCCGGCAGGTCCTCGGCGATCCGCCGGGCAGCCGCGTCGGCAGGCCACACCTGGTCGTCGCCGCCGGCGAACACCAGCATCTCCCCCGGTAGTCGCGTGAGATCGATGCGGGCATCGCCGGACTGCGGCGCCTCGAGCGCCCCCTCGAACACCGGCCGCAGGTGGATCGGCGCGCCGAGGAGCGAGGCAAGCGCCAACCTCAGGACCGGCCCCGGACCGGGCGCGTCGGCGTAGGCAACGTACGGCACGTCCTGCCCGCCGACCGTCCACGACGACACCACGTTCCGCTGATCCATCCCCTGCATCACGTGGTCCATCGGCGCGAACAGCACCAGGTTGTCGACCCGCGGCTCGTAGGTCGGCAGCAGCGCGGCGAGCTCGGCCCCCTTGGACGTCCCGACGATCGTGACGGGATCGGCCGATTCGGCGTTGGCCTCGGCCCAGTCGATCGCCTGCGACGCCGTCTCCACGGGGACCCGGTCCAGCGTCTCCGGCTGGCCGGGCTGCCCGAAGTAGAACAACGACAGCACCTCGTGCCCCGCGCGCGCCAGCAGTTCGGCGTGCTCGAAATCGGGCCCGCCCTCGGAGCCGCCCCAGGTCAGCACCACGCCCTCGTGTCGGATCGTCTCGGGCCGCAGGTGGAAGCCGCGCACTCGCCCGTCGGCGATCGGTGTGACCTCGATGCCCGGCAGCTCCGTGGGGTAGGACGCCGGGTTCCGCGGCTCGGCGTAGGCGAGGGCGGGTTCGGGGTAGCGGAAGTGGTTGACGACGCGCGCCGCGACGACCGCGAGGACGACGACGAGGAGGAACACGAACGGCCACCTCAGCACGTTCCAGAGCTTGCGCATCGTGCTCCTCCCCGGGGTGGCCGTCTGTCGGCAGCCTATCCAGACGCGGGGCCCTGCCATCGCGATTACGCCGAGCGGACGTACTCCGCGTAGGTCACCCCGCTCTCGAATTCCCGGCTCATCCGCCGCGTGAGCGGCATCGCCGACGCGCCCGGCTTCGCGGCGGCCGCGCCGATGAGGGGGATGCCGTCACCGAGCACGAGCGGGTTGACCTTGAGCCGGAGTTCGTCGATCTCGTCGATCAGCGTCGCCGCGAGTGCGCCGCCGCCGCACAGCCAGATGTCCAGCCCCGACTGCTCCGCCTTGAGCCGGCGGACCACGGTGACCGGGTCCTCCGAGGTGATGGTCAGCCCCTCCTGTGTCGGCAGGTCGTCGGGATGGCTGGTGAACACGTACTGCCGCAGGTGCGGATAGCCACTGGCCAGCCCCTCGTCCACGGCCACCTGGTGGGTGGCCCGTCCCATCAGGACGGTGTCGAACACCCGCGGGGGCGTCTCGGCCAGGCCGAGTTGCTCGCGGAAGTGCCCGGGGACGGACTCGGGGTAGTGCTCGACGATCCAGGGCCCGTGGTCTCCCTCGAGCGGGAAGAAATCGAAGGCGCCGTCGGGGGCGGCGATGTAGCCGTCGAGGGTGACGGCCACGTAGTAGATGAGCTTTCGCATGGTGGTTCCTCTGGTCGGTTCTCGGATTGGTCGCGGATCAGGCGAGGGTGATCACGTCGTCCACCCCCACGCGGTCACAGAACCCGTCGTCGTGACTGACCAGCAGGAGGGCACCCCGCCACTGCGCGAGCGCATCGGCGAGCACCTCCACTCCTTCGAGGTCGAGGTTGTTGGTCGGCTCGTCGAGGATCAGCAGCTGCGGCACCGGCCGGGCGAACAGCTCCGATGCCAGTGCCGCGCGCAGCCGCTCGCCGCCGGACAGGTCGCCGAGCCGGCGGAACCCGGCGTCGCCGCTGAACAGCATCCGCGCCGCGTGGGCGTGGGCCTCCTCCGCCGACGCCGAGGGGCGTACCGCGCGGATCGCGTCGACGACCGAGCAGTCAGGATGCTCGACACGCAGGTCCTGGGGCAGGAACGCCCACGGGGTGGCGATCGCCGGGGTGACGGCGTTGTCGTCGTCGTTCCCACGCATCGCACCGGACGCCGCGTGGTCACCGGCGGGATCGTCGCGATGGCCTCCGATGAGGCGGCGCAGCAGCGTCGTCTTGCCGCTGCCGTTCGGGCCGGCGAGCCGGACCCGGGCCGGCCCCGCGAGGTGGATGCGGCCGGCGACTGGGTCCTCGACATCCACCACCACCCGGCCCGACGGGAGCTGCGGGTCGGGTAGCTTGACGCGCAGCAGTTCCTCGCGGCGGACCGCGGCATCGGCCTCGCGCATCCGTTCCTGCGCCTGCTCGACGCCCCGCTCGTGGGTGGCCCGGTACTTCGCGGCCGACTCCTGCGCCGCCCGCTTGCGCGCCCCCATGATGATCTTCGGCTCGCGCTTGGTGGCTTCCATCTTCCGGCCGTACCGCTCGCGCCGCGCCAGCGCCACCTGCGCGTCGGCCTTGTCGCGCTTCTCGGACCGCAGGTCATTGCGCGCGCCGGTCAGTGCCTGCAGCGCCGCCGACTGCTCGGCGTCCACCACCTCGCGGTAGTGCTCGTAGTTCCCGCCGAACACGCGGGTCCGGCCCGCGCGGAGTTCCACCGTGGTGTCGGCGCGGTCGAGGAGTTCGAGATCGTGGCTCACGACCAGCGCGATGCGGTTGCCGCCCGCCACGAATCGCTCCAGCGCGCTGAACAGCCTGCCGCGCGCCCGCGAGTCGAGGTTGTTGGTGGGCTCGTCCAGCAGCAGCACCCGCGGATGCCCGAGGAGTCGACCGGCCACGGCCGCGAGCGTGCGCTCCCCGCCGGACAGCTGGCCCACGGGTCGGTCCAGATCCGTGGGGAGGCCCAACTCGTCGAGCTGCGCGACCGTGCGTTCGGCGATGGTCCAGTCGTCGGCGAGGCGGGTGAAGTCGTCGTCGTCGCCCTCTCCCGCCTCGATCCGCGCCAGCGCCGCGAGCCGGCCGCCGACCCCCAGCTCATCGGCGAGGGTCCGCTCGGCGGGGGCGTCGGCCAGCAGCTGCGGCACGTACGCGACATCGGCGGGGTAGGCGGAGCCGGCCGCGGAAGCGGTGGCGGCCGCGGAAGCGGTGGCGGCCGGGTCGGTGGCGGCCGGGTCGGTTGCGGTCGGGTCGGTTGCGGCGCCCGCGGCAATGATGGCGGCGCAGGCCACGCCGTCGACCGTGATCGATCCCCGTGCGGGCGGCAGCACGCCGGCGATCAGCCCGAGGAGGGTGCTCTTGCCGGCGCCGTTGCGGCCGACGAGTGCGGTGAGCCCCGGACCGATCGCGAGGTTCAGGCCGGAGAAGAGTGTGGTGTCGTCGGGAAACGCGAAAGCGACGTCCGACAGGACGAGGGAAGACATGTGTGCTCCAGGGAGGTGGCTGATGGGCCGAATCTCACCTGTGGTTACGCACTGTCCTGTGTTCTCCTCGTTAGCGCTTCTCGGCCCTGCGCCCCTCGCCCGGCGGGTCTCCCCTGCCCGGACGCCGTGCGCTGCCGACGTGCTCGCAGCACACTACCCCCGCCGCAACGTCCACACAAGACCCGGTAACCCGCCCGACCCCACCGGCGGTTGCAAGACATCATCCCCGAGCTGCAAGACAGAATGTGCGAGAACCCGGCCGAAAACCTGCGAGATGTCAGGCATCTGAAGGTCGATGTCTTGCAACTGGGCTGCGGCGGGGCGGGGTCTACATGAACGCGCTGGGCGGCAGGCCTTCGCGGCTGGTCATCGGCAGTTCCTTCTCGAGCCGCTCCATGAAGAAGTGCGACTGCACGGCCGTCCAAACGTTATTGGTGAGCCAGTACAGGCCGATCGCGATGGGGAAGTTGAAGAAGTACGCGCCCACGATCGGGAAGAACGGAAACAGGTACATCATGATCTTCATCGATTTATTCATCGACTCGGTCATGGACTCGGCGATGGTCTGGAAATCCTGTGGCTTGTCGGCACCCGCGCTCGCAGCACCCGCGCCCGCAGCGCCGGCCCTGGCGGGCGTGCCCGGGGTGCCGTCAGCACGATCGGTCGAACGCTCGCCCGCGTCCCCTTCGACGCCGCCTTCAACGCTGCCCTCGACGATCCCGTCGACGTGGTCCCCGCTGCCGGCGTCCGCGCGCTCGACCTTCTCGCCGTCGATCTCGATGACCTCACCGTCGACGAACGGACCGCCCGCACGGTCCTCTGCCTCGACCTGCGCGACCGCCGCCTTCTCAGCTTCCTTGGCCGCCTTCTGCCGGCGGAAGGAGTTCCACATGTTGATGAACGTCGCGATGCCGGCGAGCACGAACAGCGGCACGGCCAGCACGAGGATGTCCTCGCGCACGAGCCCCGGGTGCAGCGACTCCATGACCTCCTGCGGCATCCGGATGTAGGACGCCAGCGGCACACCGAAGATCTCGGCGTTGAGGAACGACGACACCTGGTCCGGGCCGAACGCCCCGTTCGTCATGGTCTGCGCCTCCTCGATGGAGACGTCCCGCGGCGAGAAGTTCAGCAGCACGTGGTACAGGCCGAGGAACACCGGGATCTGCACGAAGAGCGGCAGGCAGCCGGCTGCCGGATTGACCCCGGCATCGGAGTACATGGCCTGCATCTCCTTGGCCTGCTCCTGCCGGTCCTCGGGAGACTTGCGGTCCTTGTACTTGAGCTGCATCTCCTTCATCTTGGGGCCGAGCTGCGCCATCTTGCGCATGGAGTACTGCTGCCGCCACATCGACCGCATGAGCAGCAGCCGCACAGTCACCACCAGCAGGATCACCGAGCCGACCCACGCGAGCCCGGAGTTCGGATCCACGACGAAACTCAGCACCCAGTGCCAGAACTTCATGACGAGCGACACCGGGTACGCGAACAGGTCCACGGGCGAATCTCCATAAGACGGGCGGCGCCGCGAAGGCGGGCGCGCGGGGCGGGTCAGACCGAGAGGTCACCGTCCAGCGTGCCAGGCGCGTACGACTTGGTGGCCGCGGGGGTCACGGCGGCACTCCCGCAGTGCGCCCCCTATCCGGGTCAGATGCTGCAGCCCACCCAGACGGGTTCGGGGTGCAACTCCACGCCGAACGCCTCCCGGACGCCGTCGCGCACCTCGCGCGCCAGCGCGATCACGTCGTCGGCCGTGGCCGCCCCCCGGTTGGTCAGCGCGAGGGTGTGCTTGGTGGAGAGCCGAGCCGGGGACGACGACGAGGGATAGCCCTTGCCGAAACCGGCCCGCTCGATCAGCCAGCCCGCCGAGAGCTTGGTCCCCCCTGTCGCCGCGAACGCGGGCATCTGCCCGGCCGGCCCGTCCCCGAGCCTGCCCGCTACCCGGGATCGCACCGCGGGGAGATCCTCGTCCCGTACCACCGGGTTGGTGAAGAAGGAGCCGGCGGACCAGGTGTCCTCGTCGTCGTCGTCGAGCACCATCCCCTTGCCACGCCGCAGCTCCAGCACGGTGCGCCGCACCAGGGCGGGGTCGGTCCGCTCCCCCGGCGCCACGCCGAGGCGGCCGGCGAGTTCGGCGTAGCGGATCGGCTCGCTGCGTCCGGCGCGGTCGAGGCGGAACTCCACCTCCAGCACCACCGCGCGATCCGAGTTCTTGAGCACCGACGTCCGGTAGGCCAGCCCCAGCGCGTCGGGGGTGACCCACTCGTCGACCCCGCTCGCGCGGTCGTACCAGCGGACCCGGTGCAGGACCTGGGCCACCTCGACCCCATACGCACCGACGTTCTGCACCGGCGTGGCCCCCACCGAGCCCGGGATACCGGACAGGCACTCGAGGCCGCCGTACCCACGCCCGACCGTGTCGGCGACGAGATCGTCCCAGGTCAGACCCGCACCCGCGCGCACGATCAGCGCGTCGGCCTCGTCCAGGTACTCGACCTCGCGGTTGCGCACGGCCACCACGACCAGGTCGAGGTCGCCGCCCGCCACCACGAGGTTCGAGCCGCCGCCCAGCACGAGCACCGGCCGGTCGGCCGCGTCCAGGGCACGCACCGACTCGGCCACCCCCTCGGCCGTGGAGCACGCGAGCAGCGCCCGGGGGCGGCCCCCGATGCGGAGGGTGGTCAGTTCGGCCAGGGACGTCCGGGGCGCGGCGGCGACGCCGTCGACGTCGCTCAGCGCGCGGACGACCGGGTCGGAGGAGTCGGCGGGCGGCAGGATCACACGCCTGAGGGTAGTCGCCTGCTTGTAGTGTCTGACCCCATGGCGACCCGCTTCTCACATTCCGTCCAGCTCGGCGGCCCCCTCGAGGCCGTCCATGCCTCCTATGCGGACGAGGCCTACTGGGCCGACCGGCTCCGCGCCGTGGGCACGGCCGGGGACACTCTCGACGACCTGGCGGTGAGCGGCGACACGATCACCGTCACCGTCACGCAGCACATTCCTGAATCGGACATCCCGGACCTGGCCCGCAAGGTGCTGCCGGGTGAGCTCAGCCTGGTGCGCACGACGCGGTTCAGCGAGTTCGACGGTGCACGCCTGGTCGGTACGTCGCGCGCCGAGGCCGCCGGCGGGCTCGGCGTGATCACCGGCAGCGGCGAGACCGTGGCCGAGGGGGAAGCCGCGCTCGAATCACTGTCCGGCCAGGTCAAGGTGACCGTTCCGCTACTGGGCGGCAAGCTGGAGAAGCTGGTCGTGCAGCACCTCGACAGGCTCTTCGCGGAGGAGTACGCGCACCTGAACGGCTGGCTCGCAGCGCGCTGAGCCGGATCCTGTACGCCCGCTGAAGAGGCGCTGATGCGCCTCGCCAGGCAGATCGGAGACAATCGGTCCAATGCAGCCGCCGAACGACACCCAGCGACTCCCCGCCCATGACCGGCCCGGCGTCCAGCACGCCGACACGCAGCAGTTCCCCGCCGCCTCCTCCTCCAGCGACGGCGGCCGGCGGCGGCGGCGGCGCGGACCGATCATCGCCCTGATCGCCGGAATCGCAGTGGTCCTGGTCGTGGTGGGGCTCGTCGGCCTCGAACTGGGTCTGCGTAACTCCATCAAGCAGCAGATGTCCGAGGAGGTCACCACCGCCCTCGGCTCTCCGGCCGAGGTCGAGCTGGGTGCCCGGCCGGTGTTGCTGTCCTATGTCAGCGGGACTCTCGGCTCTGTTCGCATCACCACCGACGGATCCCCGGCCGCGGGCGCGACGGGCCCCGCCCCCGCGATCGACATCCGGGCCGAAGGGGTCAGCTCCGAGGGCGACGTCACCCACGTCGACTCCCTGACCGGCACCGCGTTCGTCTCGGACGAGACCATGACCGCGGCTGCCGCCGACGGTCAGGGCACCGGTGACTCCCTGCTCGGCGGGCTCATCCAGGTCCAGGACGTCACGTCCGACCCGGCCGCCGGCGCCCTCCGCGTGTCGATCAGCGGTCTGGCCGAAGCGGTGGTGACCCCTCGCCTGACCGGCGGCAACCTCGAGCTGGCGCCCGAGCAGGCGTCGATCTTCGGCTTCACCCTGCCCGCCGAACTGCTGGGCGGGACCATCTCGATGATGGACTCGGCCCTCGCCGATCTCCCCGAGGGTGTGGAGCTGACGGGCGTCCACGTGGTCGACGGCGGGATGACCGTCGATCTCGCCGGCACCGACGTGACGCTCGAGTCGACTCCCTGACCCGGCTCGGCGCTCCCGCCCGACCCGGCACACTGGGGGCATGCGCCTGCTCATCACCGCCGACACGCACGTGCCCACCAGGGCCCGCGATCTCCCGGTGCGCCTGTGGGACGAGGTGGAGCGTGCGGACGTGGTGATCCACGCCGGCGACTGGATGGACCCGGGACTGCTCGACGCCCTGGAGCAACGGGCACCGCGGCTCATCGCGTGCTGGGGCAACAACGACGGCCCCGAGCTGCGCGAGCGACTGCCCGAGGTGGCGCGCGCGACCCTCGACGGCGTACGGCTGGCGGTGGTGCACGAGACCGGCGCGTCGGCGGGGCGGGAGAAGCGCACGGCCGCCGCTTTCCCGGACACCGACGTCCTGGTGTTCGGTCACTCGCACATCCCCTGGGACACCACCGCGACGAGGGCGTTCGGGGGGAGCGACCTGCGCTAGCTCAACCCGGGCTCGCCCACCGACCGGCGGCGTCAGCCGCACTGCACATACATGACCGCCATCATCTCCGGCGGGCAGCTCGGCGAGGTGGAGCTGCACCGGTTGTGAATCCGCCCGGCCCGCCGGTGCCGGGCGTGCGGCCACGGGCTCTGCCACCCTTGAGGCCATGACCACTCACGAAGTAATGCGCGCCGTGTCCCAGGATTCGCTCGGGGAGCCGGACGTGCTCGTCGTCGTCGACCTCCCCCGGCCCTCTCCCCGCACCAACGAGGTACTGGTGCGCGTCGCCGCCGCGAGCGTCAACCCCACCGACTGGAAGCACCGCCGAAACGGCGGCTTCCTCGGTGAGCCCCCGTTCGTGCTGGGCTGGGACTTGTCCGGGGTCGTGGAGGAGGTGGGCATCGGGGTGTCCCGCTTCGCACCCGGCGACAGGGTGTTCGGGATGCTCTCCTACCCGTTCGGGCACGGCGCCCACGCCGAGTACGTGACGGCGCCCGCCGCCTGGTTCGCCCCCACGCCGGAGTCGCTCGACCACGTACAGGCCGCCGCACTCCCGCTGGTGTCGCTCACCGCGTGGCAGGCACTGGTCGAGAACGCGCGGATCCAGCCCGGCCAGCGCGTGCTGGTCCATGCCGCGGCCGGCGGGGTCGGGCACGTGGCGGTGCAGATAGCCAAGGCCCGCGGCGCCTACGTGATCGGCACCGCCAGCGCCGGCAAGCACGACTTCCTGCGCGAGACCGGGGTGGACGAGCCGATCGACTACCACGAGGTGAACATCGCCGAGGCCCTCTCCGACGTGGACGCGGTGCTCGACACGATCGGCGGCGAGACCTCACTGGCGTCGCTGCGCACGCTGCGGCCGGGCGGGATCGTGGTCTCCATCCTGCCGGTGGGGTCGGACGATCTGTTCCGCGAGGCGGAGCAGCTGGGCGTGCGCGCGGTCCGCATGCTCGTCGACTCCTCCCGCCACGACCTGGTGTCGATCACCGAACTGGTCGAGCAGGGCGCGATCCGGGCGACGATCGCCGAGGTCTTCCCGCTCGCGCAGGCCGCGGAAGCGCATCGGCGGGGCGAGACCAATCGCACCACGGGCAAGCTCGTCCTCACCATGGACTGACTCCCTCGGATTTGATCCCCGGGCGGGATCGTCCTGACCTGCGGCGAGTAACACCCGCCGGCCGGGTGCCGATATCGGCAGTGTACGAAGCATTGTGAACCAGAGCACTGCGACCGCACCGTGGTCGGCCCCCGGCGACGAGGCGGCTCTGGCCCACCGAGACCGAGGAGCCACCCGATGATCTTCCGCCCCGACGGCCCCATCAGCGGGCCGGCATACGATGCGATCAATGCCGCCTTCGGTGCGTTCGCCGGCATGTTGGAATCCGTCGGGATCTCCTTCGAGCAGTCCGCCGTGCCGCTGAGCTTCCTGGCCATGCCCTTCGTGGCAGGCTCCAGCTACCTCCCCGCGGCGCTCGGGTCCTGAGCCACGCCCGCGCCTGTCAGCTCTCGAAACCTGCCAGGACGGCCCGGCTGCCGCTGAGACCGAGTCTCGTGGCACCCGCGGCGATCATGGCCCGGGCGGAGTCCGCGTCACGGATACCGCCCGAGGCCTTGATACCGAGCGTTCCGCCGACCGCCCGGTGCATGGCCTCGATCGCCCGGACGCTCGCACCACCCGCGGGGTGGAAACCCGTCGAGGTCTTGACGAAGTCCGCCCCGGCCCTGGCCACTGCGTGGCACAGCGCCTCGATCCGCTCGTCCCCCGCCTCCTCGCCGAGCGCCTTGTGAATGGCCGCCGTCTCGAGGATCACCTTGATGGCCACCGGCGGCGGCACCGCGTCGCGCATGGTCACCACGTCCGCCATCACCTCGTCGACGAGTCCGGCGATCGCGGCGCCCACGTCGATCACCATGTCGACCTCGCGCGCCCCCTGGTCCACGGCCAGCCGGCCCTCCATGGCCTTGACCAGCGAGTGATGCTTGCCGGACGGGAACCCCGCGACCGTCGCCACGGTCAGCTCCCCGGCCCGCACCGGGAGCATGGCCGGGCTGACGCAGACCGCCTTGACGCCCAGCTCGCGCGCCTCGGCGACACAGGCCTGCACGTCCTCGCGAGAGGCGTCGGGCGAGAGCAACGTGTGATCGATCATCGCGGCGACCCGAGCGCGTGTCAGTCCGTCCGGCGGCGGGGTGTGGGGGGTGCTGTGGGGGCTGCTGGGGGGGCTGCTGCGGGGGGCGTCGTCCATGTGGACCAGCCTAGCCGGGTGGTCCGACACGCCCTGCTGGCACAATGACCACTCATGTCACGTCGCTTCGTCCTCACCCTGGGCTGTCCTGACCGCATCGGCATCGTCGCCCGGATCGCCACGTTCCTCGCCGAACTGGGAGGCACGATCGTCGAAGCGGCGTACCACGCGGACGAGGACTCGGGCTGGTTCTTCACCCGGCAGTCGGTGGACGCCGACTCGATCGGGATGGAGCTGGACGAGCTGCGCCGGCGTTTCGCGCGGGTGGCCAGCGAGCTCGGACCAGAGACCGACTGGAAGATCGCCGACTCGGACGAGCCCAAGGACGTCGTGATCCTGGTCTCCAAGGACGGCCACTGCCTCCACGACCTGTTGGGGCGCGTCGAGAGCGGCGATTACCCGGCCCGCGTCCGCGCCGTGATCGGCAACCACGACAACCTGCGCGGCATGGCCGAGGCCCACGGTGCGCCGTTCCACCACGTGCCGTTCGCGGCCGACCCGTCCGAGCGGGGCCCCTCGTTCGACGAGGTCGCCAGGCTCGTCGACGACATCGACCCCCAGGCCATCGTGCTCGCCCGCTTCATGCAGGTGCTGCCCGACGAGCTGTGCACCCGCTGG
This sequence comes from Dietzia sp. NPDC055343, assembly GCF_053645265.1. Taxonomy (NCBI): domain Bacteria; kingdom Bacillati; phylum Actinomycetota; class Actinomycetes; order Mycobacteriales; family Dietziaceae; genus Dietzia; species Dietzia sp. NPDC055343. The sequence goes on from NZ_JBSHMJ010000023.1 coordinate 62,698, forward strand.
GCCGGCCGCGCGATCAACATCCACCACAGCTTCCTGCCGAGCTTCGTGGGGGCCCGCCCGTACCACCAGGCGCATACGCGCGGCGTGAAGCTGATCGGTGCTACCTGCCACTACGTCACCGCGGACCTCGACGAGGGCCCGATCATCGAGCAAGACGTCATCCGCGTCGATCACACGGCGACGGTCAAAGACATGGTCCGCCAGGGTCGCGACGCCGAGAAGCTGGTCCTGGCCCGCGGCCTGCGCTGGCACCTGGAGGACCGCGTGCTGGTCCACGACGGCCGCACGGTGGTGTTCACCTAGTCGCGGCCGGGGCGGGCGACACAACGTCCGTGGTGAGTACAGCTAGCCCTTGGGGAAGCCATAGCGCTCGGTGAGCAGTGTCTGCGCTGCCGACAGGAAGATCAGGCGGGCTGCCGCACCGGCGCCGGGCAGGATGCCGGTGACCCGCTTCTCGATGACCGATTGGTCCATCCCCGATCTCTGCAGGGTCTGGACCAGCACCTCGATGGCCTCCGCGGCCGTGCTCTGCCCCTCCATGAAGCATCGACCGATGCCGTCGAGGGCTTCCTCGTCGACCCCCAGCACGAGCAGTTCGCGGAAGAGCTTGTACATGTAGTCGTCGGCCAGGAAGTGGTCCGCAGACGTGGTCTCGCTGACCAGTCCGATCGCCGAGCCCTGGTCCACGAGCTCTTCGCGAAGTTCGAAGCCGGCCACCGCCCCTACTCCGCCGCGCGGGAGGCGACGACGACGAGAGCCGGTGGTACGCCGCTCGGCACGCACGCTCTCCACCTCGAGCAGTTCGGTGAGCGTGAAGCCGTGCCGCTGCGCGATGAGCAGCTCCTCGATGGTCGCAAAGGTGTATCCGCGGTCGAGCAGCCGCAGGATGAGAGCGAGCCGACGCTGGTGCTCGGGACCGTAGTAGCCGGCCCGGCCACGCCTCTCGGGCGGCGGGAGCAGGCCGCGTTCCTGGTAGACGCGGATGTTGCGGACCGTGGTGCCCGCCAGATCGGCGAGCTCCTCGATGCGGAGCTCGCTCCCGCTCCCGGCGGGCGTCATCGCCGGCGCCCACCCACTGCCGGCCGCACATCGGCGAAGAACACCCCGACCGCGACCATCGCGATGAGGCTGAAGAATCCGAGGGGCCGGATCGCGAACAGGATCGCCGCCACCGCGCAGATGGCGATCCAGGCAGGCTTCGGCCACTTACCCTCGATCGAATAGGCGGAGGCCGGCGGCAGCGCGGCGAGCAGCAGTCCCGCCAGGGCCCAGACGACCAACGCCGCCTGTATCCCCATCTGGACCATGCCCCAAGTACCTGAGAGATCGTCAATCACGGGACCATTCTAGACAGCGGCCACGGGCGGGCCCGCGAGACGACGACGCCGCCCCGGCCCGCTCGGGTGGAGCGGGCC
>NZ_JBSHMJ010000024.1:0-63706 GCF_053645265.1 Dietzia sp. NPDC055343
GCTGGTGCGCGGCCTCGGCGGCGGCGCCGGCCGGCGCCGCCGCCGAGTGGCGGGTCGACCTCTTCACGCCGTTCACCGACGGCGGCGGGGGCGATCCGGCGCAGGCAGTCGCCGCGCTCGAGCGGCTGGTGGGGCTCCTGCCGAACACCCCGATCCTCGCGACGTTCCGCACCACCGCCGAGGGCGGGTCGGCCGAGATCGCCGCCGACTCCTACGTCGCGCTGATCGACGCCGTGGCCGCCACCGGCCTGGCCGCGGCTGTGGACGTGGAGTACAGGCACCCGCAGGCGGACCGGGCGATCGCCGCGGCGCACCGGCACGGCGTTCCGGTCGTGGCCTCCAACCACGACTTCGACGCCACTCCCCCCGTCGAGGAGATCGTGGCCCGACTCGAGGCCATGGAGGCCGCCGGGGCGGACGTGGCCAAGATCGCGGTCATGCCGCGCTCGGCCGCCGACGTGGTGTCGCTCCTGGACGCGACCGAACGCCGCTACCGGCAGGCGCGGATCCCGCTCATCACCATGTCGATGGGCGCGCTCGGCGCGGTCACCCGTATCGGCGGAGGTGCGTTTGGATCCGCGGCGACCTTCGCCACCGTCGGCGCGGCATCGGCCCCGGGCCAGCTCCCCGCCGACGGGGTGCGGGCCGCGCTGGACCTCCTGCACCGGGGGCGCTAGCTAGCCGTAGCGGCGCAGGACCTCCGTGCGCAGGCCCTTGGTGGCCGTGTCGGCGATGCTCTTCTGCGCCTTCTTGACCACCATGCCGGGGAGCTTGATCTTCAGGTCCACCTCGAGGTCGAAGATCACCTCGGTGGTGCCGTCGCCGTTGTCGGTGAGCCGGTAGCGGGCGTTCTGCAGCTTCTGCGAACCGCTCTCGATCAGCGACCAGCTCACCTCGCCGTCGTACCACTCGTACCTGACGACCATCTCGTCGGTGACCCCGTACTGCGAGATCTTCTCCCACACGACAATCGGCCAGCCGTCCGCGTCCTCCTCACGGACCTCCACCGCACGGTGGGCGTCCGACCAGTCGACGAGGGACCTGACGTCCGCCATGACCTCCATGATCTCGGGGATACCGGCCTCGATGGTGATGACTGATTGCACTGAGACTGCCATGCTCAGTAAAGCTACCCTCACGCCCGCGCAACGGTGCGAGGATCAGTACATGGCGGACCAGCACACGGACTCGGGCACACACCGCGCGGTGGCACTGCTGCGCGGGATCAACGTGGGCAAGGGCAACCGGATAGCGATGGCCGAGCTCCGCGCCGTGACCGAGAACGCCGGCTGCACAGCCGTCGCGACCGTGCTGGCCAGCGGAAACGTGGTGGTCACCGACCCGCGCTCCCCGGCCGAACTGCGGCAGGCACTCGAATCGGCCTACTCCGCGGCCTTCGGTTACGACGCGGTGGTTCAGGTCCTCACGCGCGACGCCGTCGCGGCAGCGGTCGACGCGTACCCGTTCGAGACGCTCGACGAGCACCACGACTACCTGGTGTTCTCCGACTCCGAGGAGGTCACCGCGCGAGTCCTGCGCGACATGACGGACGCAGTCCGGCCCGGCACCACGGAAATCGTGGCTGCCGGGCCGGGCTGCGTGTACTGGCGGGTGTCCCGTGGCGATTCGTTGGCGTCAACGGCGGCGAAGGTCACCGCGGCCAGGGAGTACGCGCGTCATCTCACCACGCGGAACCTCAATACCCTGCACAAGATTCTCGCGCTGGGCTAGAGACGGATCGGTCAGTGACTGATCAGGGCGCCTCGACGGACGCGCCGAGGGTGTCGACCAGGGCCGCCAGGGGGCCGAAGATGGCGGGGAAGATTCCGTCCCACATTGCCTGCAGCTGGGTGAGGTCGAACTGGGGCATCGGTCACTCTCCTTCTATTCAAGGACGGCGCGCGGCTGTTCCGCAGGCACCGCATTCCTATTGTCACAGGATCCAGGCACGCGTGCCCGTTTGCAACCCCGGCGCCGTGGCAGACTGCCTCCGATGCCCCACCACCACGCCCGCCGATCCCTCGCCGCCGCATTCGTGGTGGCCACCCTGACCACGGTCGGCTGCTCGACCGGCGCGTCCGGGAAGGAGGAAACGGCTGTGGGGTCGGACACCCCGGCCACGTCGAGCTCCTCGCCCTCGCCCTCGCCATCGACCGGGTCGCCGTCGACCGGGCCGACGGCGTTGTCGTCGTCGACCCCGTCGCCACGTCCTTCGTCGCCCGCACCGGCCCCCGCCACTCCGCCGTTCGTCGCGTCGGCGACCTGGGGCGACTCCGACTACGGCGTCACCCTTCGCGTGGCGCCGACACCCTCGGCGCTCCGGGCGACCGGCCCCGCCGACGCGGCCACGGCCTGGGCCGAGGTGCTGCGCCTGGCCCCCGACGCCGACACCCCCGGCATGCGCGAGCAGTTCGACTGCCACTGGACCTGGGCGCGGCTGCTCGAGCCGGACAAGCCCACGTGGAACCTCGAACCGTGGCGGCCGGAGGTGACGCCTGACGTGATGCTGCTGGAGGGCTGCAACCCGGGAGGGCCGGAGGTATGACGACGACGAGGTCCACGCACACCAGCGCCGGCGGGGACGGGGCGGCCCTGGCCCGCGATCTCCGGGGCGACGGGGCCCCGGTGGTGCAGCTGCACGGACTGTCCTCGAGTCGGCGCCGCGATGAACTGCGGGGCCTGGACCTCACGGCGGGCCGGGAGGGACTGCGCGTCCTGCGTTATGACGCGCGCGGCCATGGCCGGTCGCCCGGATCGCCCGATCCGGCCGCGTACACGTGGCCCGCGCTCGCCGGGGACCTGCTGGGACTGCTCCACGAGGTCTTCCCCGGCCGCGCGGTGCACGGGGTGGGCACCTCGATGGGGACGGCGACCCTGCTCACGGCCGCCGTGGCCGAGCCGGCGCGGTTCGCTTCGCTCACGCTGGGGATCCCGCCGACCGCGTGGGAGTGGCGCGCGGAACAGTCGAAGCTCTACGAACTGGGTGCGCGGCAGGTGGCGCGGTGGGGCGTGGCCCGGTGGGCGGAGCTGACGCACCGGCCGCCCACCTCGCCGGCGATCGACCCGGACCGCCCGTTCCTGCCGCCGGATGTGGCGGACGAGTGGCTGCCGGCGGCGTTCCGGGGCGCGGCGGCCTCCGATCTTCCGTCGCGGGACGAGGTGGCGCGGCTGACGATGCCGGTCCTGTTGCCGGCCTGGCCGGACGACGCCTCGCACCCGCTGGAGGTGGCCGCCGAGCTGGCGGGGCTGCTACCCGATGCACGGCTCGAGGTCGCGCGCTCCCCGGTGGAGGTCGAGGCGTGGCCGCGGGCGGTGTCGGCGTTCATCGGGGGCCTCACTGACGAGACCGGAGCAGCCCCGCCTCGGTAGCACGGGTGGCCACCGCGGCGCGGCTGCGGGCGCCGAGCCTGGTGATGATGCGGCTGACGCGGTCCTTGACCGTGTGCACGCTCAGGTGGACCCGGTCGGAGATCTCCTGGTTGGAGTAGCCGTCGGCGATCAGCGCGATGATCTCCAGGTCGTCCTGCAGACCCATCACTCGCGCCGTCTCGAGCTGGAGCGAGCTCTCCACGGCGTCGAGCGCCTGCTCCGTCCGGCCCGGGTCACCGCCGGCGCGGCCGACCATGAGGTTGAGGCGCCGGTAGACCTCGAGCGCGGCGCGCTGCTGCTCCTCGAGGAGTTCCAGGCGCCTGGTCTTGGTGGCCAGGTTCGCCTGGAGTCGCCGCAGCTCGGTCATGTCCCGGCCGACGCCCTGCCGGCCGACCAGCCGGCCGTCGCGGTAGATGTTCCCGGCGTGGATCTCCAGGTCGCGGAGCTGGCCGTCCGGCTGCAGGATCCGCGTCTCGAAGTAGCGTCCCGGGTCGGCGCTGGCCATCCCCAGTCGGAAGTGTTCGACCGTCTCGGCGAGGGCGTCGGGGTCGATGACCTTGGAGAAGTGCTCGCCGATCAGATCCGCGACGTCCCAGCCGAAGATCCGCTCGCCGGCGGGGTTGATGTAGGTGAACCTGCCGTCGGTGTCGACGGCGTAGACGACATCCGCCAGGCGGGCCAGGAGGTCCCGGTAGTCGAGGGACGGATCGTCGTGCATCAGCCCAGGCTACGGCAGCGTGCGTGTCCGGCCCGGCCCGCCGGGGTCGGCACCCGTTCGGGTGCTCTTCCACGACCTCCGGGGGTGTCACCGCGCCCGCGCGGTGGCCGAGAATGTGAGCCAGCCGACACTGCGACCACCCCGACGAGCCCCAGGAAGCCACCGTGACCTCCACCGCCACCCCGTCCGCCTCCGCGATCGCCACCCGCCTGGCGGAGTCGGGCACCCTCGCCGACCTGTTCCTCGCGACGGCCGCCGCCCACCCGGGCGCGGTCGCGCTCCGCTCCCACGAGACGGGAGCCGAGGTCACGTACGCACAGGCCCGGGCGCGGGTCGGGGCGATCGCCGGCACGCTCCGCGAGCTGGGTGTGGCCCCGGGCGAGCCGGTCGCCCTGATGCTGCGCAACCGGCCGGAGTTCCACCTCGTGGACACCGCCGTGATGATGCTCGGCGCCGTGCCGTTCAGTCTCTACAACACGTCGGCGCCGGATCAGCTCGCGTACGTCCTGGCGGACGCCGGTGTGAAGACCGTCGTGACCGAGGCGGGGTTCCGTGAGGTCCTGGAGGCCGCGCTGGGCTCTGCCCCGATGGTGGAGCGGCTCGTCCTGGCGGACGAGAACCCGGACCGCTACGACGACCTGCTGGGCGAGTTGGCCGCCGAGGAGACCGGTTTCGACTTCTCCTGCGCCGAGGTGATCCGCCCCGACGACCTGCTGACACTCATCTACACCTCCGGAACCACGGGACCGCAGAAGGGCGTCGAGCTCACCCACGAAGGCATGCTCACGCAGCTTCGCGGGGTCCATGCCGCGGTCCCGCTGCCGGGACACGGGCGCCAGATCTCGTTCCTGCCCGCGGCCCACGTGGCCGATCGCTGGACCTCGCACTACTCCGGCTTCATGGCCTACGCCAACACGGTGACGTGCGTGGCCGACATGGCGGAGCTGCCGGCCGCGCTCGCGGCCACGCGCCCGACCCTGTTCGGCGCCGTCCCGCGGGTGTGGGAGAAGCTCAAGGCCGCGCTCGAGACGGGCTACCCGGGTGACGCGGTGGCCGACTCCGTCGCGAACCCGCAGGTAGCCGAGGCGCTGCGGGCCAAGATCGGACTCGACGAGGCCCGCTGGGTCGTGACCGGGGCGGCCCCGACCCCTCGCGGCGTGCTGGAGTTCTTCACCGCCCTCGGTCTCCCGCTGTGCGAGATGCTGGGGATGTCCGAGGTCTCGTGCTGCGTGGCCACCAACACCCCGGACGCCATCAAGCTCGGGAGCGTCGGAAAACCGCTCGACACCGTCGAGGTCCGGATCGCCGAGGACGGCGAGGTGGCGGTGCGCGGCCCGCAGGTCATGCGCGGGTACCGCGGTGCGCCGGAGAAGACCGCCGAGGCGATCGACGGCGACGGGTGGCTCCACACGGGCGATATCGGCCGGCTCGACGAGGACGGCTACCTGTGGATCGTCGACCGCAAGAAGGAGCTGATCATCAACGCGGCCGGCAAGAACATGTCCCCGGCCAACATCGAGATGGCCATCCGCTCGGCGGGCAACGCGATCTCCCACGTGGCCGTGATCGGCGATCAGCGTCCCTACAACGTCGCCCTGATCGTGGCGGACCCGCAGCGGGCGGGCGACCCGGAACTCGAGGAGACGATCCGGGCGCAGGTCGATCGCGCCAACGCCACGCTGTCGCGGGTCGAGCAGATCAAGAAGTACACGGTGCTGCGGCAGGACTGGCGCCCCGGGCACGAGCTCACGCCCACGATGAAGTTGCGGCGCCGGGTGGTCGACGATCTCTACGCGGCGGAGATCGAGCAACTCTTCGCCTGAGCGCGGCCTCCGGCCTCCGGTGGCGCGCCGCCGCGGCACATCCACACAATGGGGCCATGCGTGAGAAGCAGCGAACGATCATCGACGCCCTGAGGGTCCGGCCCGAGATCGACCCGGCCGCCGAGGTCGAGCGGCGGATCCGATTCCTGGTCGACTATCTGCACGCGAGTGGGGCCCGCGGCTATGTGCTGGGCGTCTCCGGCGGCGTGGACTCCACTCTCGCCGCCCGCCTGGCGCAGCTGGCCGTGGAGCGCGTGCGCGCCGACGGCGGCGAAGCGCGGTTCGTCGGGATGCGCCTGCCCTACAAGGTGCAGCACGACGAGGCCGACGCGGCGGCCGCCGTGGAGTTCATCGGCGCCGACGAGGTGCTCACCGTCAACGTGGCGCCCGGCGTCGACGCGCTCGACACCGAGATCGCCCGGGCCGCGGGCGCCGAGCTGACGGACTTCACCAAGGGCAACGCCAAGGCCCGCCACCGGATGGTCGCCCAGTACGCGCTGGCCGGGGACCGGGGGCTGCTGGTGATCGGTGCGGACCACGCGGCGGAGAACGTCACCGCGTTCTTCACCAAGTTCGGCGACGGCGCCGCGGACGTCCTGCCGCTGTCCGGCCTGGACAAGCGCCAGTGCCGAGCGCTACTCCGGCACCTCGACGCCCCGCGCCAGCTGTGGGCCAAGGTCCCCACCGCCGACCTGCTCGATGAGAACGTCGGGCAGACCGACGAGGACGAGCTGGGCCTGCGTTACGACGACATCGACGACTACCTCGAGGGCCGCGACGTCCCGGACGCGGCGGCCGAGCGCATCGAGGCGGCGTGGGACCGGGGCCGCCACAAGCGCACCATGCCGGTCTCGGTGTCCGACACGTGGTGGCGCCCCGGGCCGCCGACGGCGCTCGCGGTGATCGACATGCAGAACTCGTATTTCGAGTTCCCGGACCTGGCGGAGGTGCGCGACGAGCTGGTCGCGCGCGTCAACGAGCTCATCGCCGCCGCCCACGGCGCCGGCCGGCCCGTGGTGTTGGTGCGGACCGAGCACGCCCGTGACGGTTCCACGTGGACCCTCAACATGTGCGACGACGACGAGGGGTTCGCTTTCCCGGGAACGGAGCAGGCCCAATTCCTGGACGGTCTGGACACCGGCGGGCATGTGGAGGTGGTCAAGACCCGCGACAGCGCGTTCTTCAAGACCTCGCTCGCCGCCGAGTTGGCCCGGCTGGGGGTGGACCACCTGCTGCTGTGCGGGGTCTCGACGCACAGCTGCGTTGCACAGACCGCGATCGACGGGTTCGCGGAGAACGTCCACATCGCGGTGGCGCGCGACGCCATCGCCTCGGATGACGCCGCGCTGTCCGCCGCGCTGCTGGAGTTCCTGTCGGACCAGATGCGCCAACCGATGATCGATCAGTCGGCGGCCCTGGAGCTGCTCCGGACCGGCGACTGGCCGGACTAACTCGCCTCGGCCGGCCGCTTCTCCGTGCCGTCGGGGTAGCGGGCGAAGCGCGTCTGGCCGTGCGGGTGGACCGGTCCGTTGCTCGGCAGGTCCCACTGCCCGAACACCCCGGCGCGGTACTCGTCCATCGCGGCGATGATGTCCTCGCGGGTGTTGCCGACGAACGGCCCCTGCTGGACGACGGGCGCGCCGATGGGCCGGGCCTGGAGGATGAGGAACGCGGCGCCGTCGTCTCCGGCGGTCACCGTGACCGGCTCCGGTGCGAGGACCGCGGCGTCATAGCCGATCTCCTGCCCGTCGACGGTGACCCCGCCGCCGTAGTTGTAGAGCACCCGCCCGGCCGAGGCGTCGAATGCGGGGAGCTCGGTGCTCACGCCGGGGTCGAGAGTGACGATCCAGATGGCCAGGTGGTTCTCCGGGCGGGCGGCCCACGAGTTCGGTGGTGGGTCGAGCGCGCGTACGCCGTCGAGTTCGCCGGCGATCACGCGGAACCGCGCGGCGGCGCCCTCCTCGCCGCGCACGACGATCGGGGTCTCCTCGGCCCAGAACATGTCGAAGTGCGGCTCGGCCGCCTTGTCCTCGGGGGCGAGGTTGAGCCAGATCTGGAAAAGCTCGAGCGGGTTGGGGGCGTCGTCGTTGAGCAGCGGCATCATCTCCGAATGGGAGATGCCGGCCCCGGCGGTGAGCCACTGGGTGTCGCCGTGGCCGAAGCGCGCGGCGGCGCCGAGCGAGTCGGAGTGGTCGACGATGCCGTCGAGCACCACGGTGACGGTCTCGAAGCCGCGGTGCGGATGCTGGGGGAAGCCCGGAACGGTGTCTCCGTGGTACATGGACCAGCCGTCCTTGCCGGAGAAGTCCTGGCCGATCGACCGCCCCTCGAGCGAAGTGGCGGGACGCATGGTGGTGCCGTCGGCGGCAGGGAACTCGTCCCGGTGGTGGGCGGTGAACAGGAACGGGTCGATGCCCGGCCACTGGGCCCCGAGCGGAACGACCTGACGGATGGCGGACATGGGCTCCTCCTATGGCGGGACAATTTTGCTGTCACATCATCCAACTGGCGGCGGGCCGGTGTTATTCCGCGGGCCGCCCGTCAGACTCCAGCCTGGCCTGCGCACGCTCCTGCAGCCACCGGCGCACGAGGAACGCCACCACCAGGACGCCGATCGCCGCCGCCACGGCGTTGGAGAACCAGCCGGCCACCGCCTCGATCCGATGCCACTGACCACCGAGCAGGTAGCCACCCACCACGAAGATCGAGTTCCAGATCAGACTGCCGGCGAGGGTCAGCGCCAGGAACAGCAGGAAATTCATGCGCGCGACCCCGGCCGGGATGGAGATGAGGCTGCGCACCACCGGCACCATGCGACCGAAGAACACCGACGCGGCGCCGTGCCGGTGAAACCACCCCTCGGCCTTGTCGAAGTCCTCGACCTTCATCAGCGGGACGCGCCCGAAGATCGCGCGCACGCGGTCGGCCCCGAGCCAGAAGCCCAGGGCATAGGCGAGGATCGCGCCGAGCACCGAGCCGAGGGTGGTCCAGAAGATCGCCCCGGCGAGAGTGAAGGTCCCCTGCGCGGCGCTGAACCCGGCCAGCGGGAGGATGACCTCGCTGGGAATGGGCGGGAAGACGTTCTCCAGCCCCACGATGATGGACGCACCCGGGCCACCGAGCGCGTCCATCAGGCCCACGGCCCAGCCGGCGATGCCGCCGAGTTCGCCCTCGGCCGCGAGGACCGACGACGGGGAACCGGGAACGGGTATCAGCCCCGCGCCACCACGCCGGTGACGGGGATACGACCGTCGACCGCCTGGCGGAAGTTGAGGACCGCCCGGTTGAGGTGGAAGTCGTTGGTCACCACCACGGCGCCGGTGGTGCCGCGCTCACGGAAGATCTGGTCGGTGAACTGGGCGTTCTGCACCGTCGAGTTGGAGTTGCTCTCCTCGGTGATGCGCCACGGGGCGATGCCGGCACCGCGCAGCCAGTCGCCCATCGCGCGCGCCTCGGTGAGACCGTTCTTCGGCACGCCGCCGGTGACGATGATCCGCGAGGTCGGGTACTGGGAGGCGAGCCGGAAGCCCGTACGCAGCCGCTCCTCGAGAATCGGCGGGATATGGCCCTCGGGGCTCAGGCCGGCGCCGAGGATGACGATGTCGGTGGTGAACGGGTTGATCGTGAGCACCGCGGGATCATCTGTGCCGAATTTGTCGAGATCGCCGCACGACGGCAGCAGCGCCTGATCCACGACCTGACACCCGAGCATCACGGCGCCGTTGTACAGCGCGGTGGTCGACGGCATATCCGCCGACCCGGCCGACGCGGTGCCGGCCCCCAAGCTCATCGCCATGGCCGCGGTCGCGGCGACTGCAGCGATACGCTTTTGTGTCTTTCCCACGAATCCGGTCCTCTCCCAAGCAAAGTTGTGACCCATCGGTTATCGGCGCTGGCAGCCGAGGCGTTACCTCCGAACTCGGATCGATCACGAATGCGCGCGTACCGTGCACGTCATGACGGAAGGATACGACAAAGTAACGGCTGTACAACACCTCTGCCGGGCAGATTCTGTGCTTGGTGCCCATATCGCTTCTGTCGGCCCCTGCACCCTCAACCCACCCCCGGATGCGGGAACCCACATGCTTTTCGACCGTTTGGCGTCGTCGATCCTGTCCCAGCAACTGTCGGTCAAGGCCGCCGCGACGATCGCCGGACGCCTCCGCGACCGCGCCAGCACCACAGGCCACACTAGCCCCACCAGCGCCCGCCCGCTTCTCGCGCCGGACCTTGTCGCCACCCTGTCCGACGAGGAACTGCGCGCGTGCGGGATCTCGCGGCCGAAGGTGGCCGCCCTTCGTGATCTCGCCGACGCGGTGCGGTCGGGGCGGATCCCCACCCTCGAGGTGCTTCGCGGATATGACGACGACGACGTCATCAACGCCCTGACCGCCGTCCGCGGGATAGGCCGCTGGACCGCCGAGATGCAGTTGATCTTCCTACTGGACAGACCCGACGTCTTGCCCCTGGCCGATGTGGGGGTCCGCCGCGGTTTCGAACGGGTGCTGGGCCTCGAGGCCAAGGCCACTCCCGCCCAGATGGCCGAGCACGCACAGGCCTGGGCGCCGTACCGGTCGGTCGCGTCCTGGTTTCTGTGGCGCGCGGTGGACCAGACCGGGGAATCCGCCCCTCCGGCCTGACGCAGACCCCGCCGCCGGCGAAGGGCCCCTGACCTGCAGTGCCCTGCTCACCCTCTCCAGGGCACCCCAGGTCAGAGGCCCGAACGACCTTTCAGTGGATACCGGACACAACCTCTCGCTCTGCCACTGTCCTGTCCTCGCGCTCGCGTCCCTGCCGACGTCTGCAGCCCGCTGACCTGCGGTGCCCTGCTCACCCCGCACAGGGCATCCCAGGTGAGGACCGGGAGCGCCCCGCGCCGACGGTCCACGTCCTAGTCTCGTCCCATGACCACGTCCGCCGAGGGGCCCACGCCCGAGCCGGAGAACCAGCCAGCACTGCCGGCGGAGCGCTGGGCCCGCATGCGCGCGGCGGCGACCCGGGTGGCCACGGGAGCCTACGACGCCAACCGGCACCCGACGTCGGTCGAGATGGCCCGGCGGATCCGGCGGGTGCTGCCCGGGGACTCGGGATTCGGGGACCCGCTCTCGGCGGCGGGACGCGACGGCGCCGGCACTATCGCGCGGATCGCCGGCCGACTGTTCGACGAACGCCCCACGGCCACACGCGAGGTGACGCTCGGCGGCCTGCAGCTGTGGCACGCGCTGCGGGAGCGGGCGGGCCGAGGGGTCGGCGAGCACGAGGTGACGATCGTGTTCACCGACCTGGTGGGGTTCTCGAACTGGGCGATGCGCGCTGGCGACGAGGAGGCCCTGCGGCTGCTGCGGCGGGTCGCGGCCGCCACCGAACCCGAGGTCGTGGCGCACCGCGGGGCCGTGGTCAAGCGGCTGGGCGACGGGATGATGGCCGTGTTCCCGTCCCCGCAGCTCGCGCTCGACGCGGTCGCCGCGTGTCTGGAGGGTGTGGGACGGATCGAGGTCGGCGGGTGGCGGCCACGGCTGCGGGTGGGGGTCCACACCGGGCATCCGCGGCGGATCGGCGACGACTACCTGGGCATGGACGTCAACATCGCCGCGCGCCTCGGCGAGAAGGCCGGAGCGGGAGAGATCCTCATCAGCGAGGCGACGCGCGCGGGCCTGGATCCGGCGCGGGTGGCGACCCGCCCCAAGCGGACGTTTCGGCTCGGCGGGGTCAAGGGAGTGCCTGACGACGTGGTGGTCCACGTGGCGACTCCCCACCGACGCTGAGGCCCGCCGTGCGGTAGAACGGACTCATGGCAACCACCGCATTCAAGGGCAACCCCGTCTCCACGTCCGGCGAGCTTCCCGCCGTCGGCTCGACCGCGCCGGCCTTCGACCTGGTCGGCTCCGACCTGTCGGCCGTCACCTCCGAGTCGCTGGCCGGCAAGAAGGTCGTGCTCAACATCTTCCCGAGCGTCGACACCGGCGTGTGCGCGACCTCCGTCCGCACCTTCAACGAGAAGGCCGCCGGCCTGGAGAACACCGCCGTGGTCTGCGTGTCCGCCGACCTGCCGTTCGCCGCCGCGCGCTTCTGCGCCGCCGAGGGCATCGAGAACGTCTCCACGGGCTCGACCTTCCGCAGCACCTTCTCCACCGACTACGGCGTCAAGATGATCGACGGCCCGCTGGCCGGCCTCAACGCCCGCTCGGTCGTCGTGCTCGACGCCGCCGGCAAGGTCCTCTACACCCAGCTCGTCGACGAGATCACCACCGAGCCGGACTACGACGCCGCGCTCGCCGCCCTGAACTGACACACACGACCGCGGCCCGCCCCCTGCACAGGGGGCGGGCCGCTGTCATGCTCACGGCTCAGCGCTCATGCGGCGCCTCGCGCTCTCGAGCTGATCGAACACGGTCGCGATCTCCCGGGTGCGGCGCTCGGCCGGCGCCACGCCGTCGTCGTCGAACTCGGCGAACGTGCTCAGCGAGACCTGCTGGCGCACGCCGAACATGCGGAAGTTGGCGACGATCTGGCGCCAGTGCTCGACCGCCCGGACGCCGCCCTCGGCGCCGTAGGACACGAAGGCCACGGCCTTGTCGGCCCACTCGCCCCCGAGCGAGTCGAAGGCGTTCTTCAGCCCGCCCGGCACGCTGTGGTTGTACTCGGGGGTGACAAAGACGAAGCCGTCGTAGGAATCGATCGCGGCGCTCCAGCGGGTCACGCGCTCGTCGTCGTACTGCTTGTTCGCCGCGCCCGGCACGGTGGCCGAGGTGAGCAGCGGGACGTCGAAGATCTTGAGGTCGACCAGCTCGTAGGTCACGCCCTCGCGCGACGCGGCCTGCTCGGCCACCCACCGCGCGACGGACTCGCCGGCGCGCCCCTCACGGATGCTGCCCAGGATGATGCCGATCTTCACGTCTGGTCCCCTCTCGTCGGTCGGTCCGGCCGCCCCTAACCCTGCCCGTAGACGGTGACCGATGCCACCGCGCACACGCGACCGCGGTCGTCGAGCGTGGTGGCCCGCGCGATGCCCCAGCTCCGGCCGTCGTGCACGGCCTCCGCACGCACGGTGACCGGCTCGACCAGGGGGACCTGCCGGATGTAGTGGACCTCGAGCGACGACGAGCTGACCTCGCGCTCGTGCGGGAAGACGGCCGCACCCGCGATCTCCGCGACCGCGGCGAACACTCCCCCGTGCAGATTGCCCAGCGGGTTGGCCAGCGCGGGCTCCGGGGCGATCACGGCCTCCACCGCGCGGGTGCCGCCCGGGCCGTCATCGCGCTCGTCGAGCGTCAGGCACAGCACCTCCGGCAGCGTTCCCGGCGCGAGCAGGGAGGGCCACGGGGGCTCGTCGTCGAACTCGTCCGGGTCGACGCCGATCGAGAACTCCATGGACTTGACCAGTGCGGCGGCGACCACCTCGTCGTCGTCGTCGACGATCTCACCGCGCGTGGTGAGGACGCGGCCGTCCCCGCCCAGGTGGTCCGTGCGCACGCCCAGGCCGGTCGAGCCCTCGCGCGGCGGCGAGACGAGGTCGATGCGCAGCTCGGTGGTGACCGTCCACATCCCGCTCGGCCGGCGGCGGTGGTTCTCGGCGCCGAGCCCCGAGTCGACCAGGACCGCCAGTCCGCCCGTGGCGAAGCGTCCGCCGGGGCCAATGAACTGGTCGCCGACCGGCTGGTGCCAGGTGATGGATCCGTCCCCGGCCTCGTCGAAGGTCACGCCCAGGCGCGGCTCGGGGCCTCTGTACTGCGATTCTCTCACCCCGCGACGCTAACACGCGTTCTAGTTCCCGCCGGGCACGCACAATGGGACCGTGCCCCTGAACCGCGACGTCCTCACCACTCCCCACCGGTGGCCCATCCGCGTCGCGACCACCGTGATCGCCACCGCGATCGTCATGCTCGTGCTGGCCGCCGCGGCTGGCGGCGCGTGGCTGATGCTGCGCTCGGCCGTGCACAGCACGATCGACACCCTGAACCGCAACCGCGCCGTCGAGGTGGCCGGGCAGCTCGCCACCCGCGGACCCCAGGCCTCGCTCGAGATCGTCGCCGAGCCGCTCGCGGGCGTCGACATGGTGCGCATCATCACCCCCGACGAGACGATCCTCGCCGGTCAGGTCATGCACGGACTCGAGAACGTCCCCGTGCTGACCGCGCCGGCGGCGGGGGAACTGGTCCGGCACCGATTCCGCGCGCCGAACGGCGACGACGTGCGGGTCACCTCCGTCGGCGTCGACGTGCGCGGGACCACGTTCGTCGTGCAGGTCGGCGCCGGTACCGACCGCTACGACTCCCTGCTCGACACCGGCGCGATCCTGTTCCTGTCGTTCGTGCCCGTCGCGGGCCTGGCCACCGCGGTGTTCGTCCACTACGCGATGGGCCGCGTGCTGCGCCCGGTCGAGGCGATCCGCTCACGGGTCGCCGCGATCTCCACGTCCGGCCACGGCGAACGGGTCCCGGTGCCGGAGGCGGAGGACGAGATCGCCCGCCTCGCCGAGACCATGAACGCCATGCTCGCCCGCCTGGATTCCGCCCGCACCGCGCAGGTGGCGTTCATCGGCGACGCCTCCCACGAGCTGCGCAGCCCGCTGTCCACGCTGTCGACGATGCTCGAGCTGTCCTCCACCTCGGGCACGCCGGTCGACGTCGAGACCGTCGACGAACTGTTGCTGCCCGAGGTCGCGCGGATGCGCTCGATGGTCGAGGACCTGCTGCTGCTCGCCAAGAACGACGAGTACGGCATGCCGCTGCGCCGCGACGACGTGGACCTCGACGACATCGTGCTCTCCGAGGGCACGCGGGCGCGGGGCCTGGGCACCGCGGCCGGCGCTGGGCTGCAGGTGGCAGTGTCGGTGGAGCCGGCGCGCCTGTGCGGTGACCCCGACGCGCTGCAGCGCGTGGTGCGCAACCTGGTCGACAACGCGCGCCGGCACGCGCGCGAGCGGATGTCGCTGGGGCTCACCGTCGACCGGTCGGTCGCCGGGTCGCCGCGCGCCGTGATCGTGGTCGACGACGACGGCGACGGCGTTCCCGCGGACCAGCGACATTCGGTGTTCGATCGCTTCGCCCGCCTCGATGCCGACCGCGCGCGTGGCAAGGGCGGTTCGGGGTTGGGTCTGGCGATCGTCGCGGAGATCACGCGTTCCCACGGCGGCAGCGTGCGGGTCGAGGACGCGCCCGACGGCGGTGCCCGGTTCGTGGTGGAGCTGCCGGTCGAGGAACTCGGGGAGTTCGGGGACTAGCCGGCCGTGCTGTCCACGAGTCGGTAGCCCTGACCGCGGACCGTCTCGATCGAGCGCGCCTTGAACGGCGTGTCGATCTTGCGGCGCAGATAGCCGACGTACACCTCGACGATGTTGTCGTCGCCGTCGTAGGCCGAGTCCCACACGGACCGCATGATCTGGGTCTTGGACACCACCTGGTTGCGGTTCCGGATCAGGTACTCCAGGACCGCGTACTCCCGCGAGGTCACGGTGATCCGGGTGTCGCCGCGGCGGACCTCCCGCGCGGCCGGGTCCACCACGAGGTCGCCGGCCTCGAACACCGCGGGGCGCTCGGGGGCGCCCCGGCGGACCAGCGCGCGCAGGCGCGCCTCGAGCACCACGAACGAGAACGGCTTGACCAGGTAGTCGTCCGCTCCGAGGTCGAACGCGTCGGCCTCGTCGTACTCGCCGTCCTTGGCGGTGAGCACGAGCACGGGCGTCCAGATCTCGCGGCGGCGCATCTCTCGCACCACCTCGTAGCCGTTGCGGCGCGGCATCATGATGTCGAGCACCACGACGTCGTACTCCTCGTCGGCGGCCATCGCGAGACCGGCCTCGCCGTCACCGGCGGTGTCGACGGCCCAGCCACCGGCGACCAGTCCGCGGCGCAGGCTCTCCCGCAGCGCAGGCTCGTCGTCGACGACCAGGACTCGCATCTGCCCTCAGGCCTCGGAGTCGATCTTGTGGTCCATCTGCTCGGCCGGGACCACCGAATCGGCGTGACGGCGCACCACCTTGGCCGGCACCCCGGCAACCGTGGTGTGCGGCGGCACCTCGTGCAGGACCACCGAGCCGCCGGCCACCCGCGCGCAGTCGCCCACACGGACGTTGCCCAGCACGATCGAGCCGGCGGACAGCAGCACGCCGGAGCCGATCTTGGGATGGCGGTCGCCGTCCTCATTGCCGGTGCCGCCGAGGGTGACGCCCTGCAGGATGGACACGCCGTCGCCGATCACGCAGGTCTCGCCCACGACGATGCCGGTGGCGTGGTCGACGAGAATGCCCGACCCCACGCGCGCGGCAGGATGGATGTCCATCGCGAACACCTCGGAGATGCGGCTCTGCAGGAACGAGGCCGCCATGACGCGCCCGGAGTGCCACATCTCGTGAGCGACCCGGTGCACCTGAAGGCCGAGGAACCCCTTGGCGAACAGGTACGGCACCAGGTAGTTGGGGTAGGCCGGGTTGCGCTCGTAGCTCACCACGAGGTCCGCCGCGACCGCCTCCAGGACGTGCGGGTTCTCCGCCAGGACGGCGCGGATCTCCTTCTCCAGCACGTGGCGGCCGATCTCCGGCGTCGCGATGCGGGAGGCCGCCAGCCGGGACAGGGATTCACCCAGGTCATCGCACCCGTCGATGAGGTCAAGGACGAGGCCGGCGATCAGCGGCTCGGTCCTGCTGGAGGCCGCGTCGAGCGACAACTGGTTCCAGACCGCACGCACGGAGGAGTCGGCCTCCGCCTGCGGCACGCACGGGTTCTCGATGCTCAGCTCGATGGTCACCCCACCCAGGGTAGGCCCGCGTCGTCGCGGGGGTCGAGTCGCACCGGTCGGAGAACGCGGCATCATGGGGGCATGATGCTCATCAACGTCCGTTTCGACGTCAAGCCCGAACACGCCGATTCCTGGCTCGAGATCACCCGCGAGTTCACCGAGGCCACCCGCGCCGAGCCGGGCAACCTGTGGTTCGACTGGTACCGCTCCACCGAGACGCCCACCGAGTTCCTGCTGTGCGAGGCGTTCCGCGACGGCGACGCCCCCGCCGAGCACGTGGGGTCCGCCCACTTCCAGGCGTTCACCGGCTCCGCCGCGCAATACCTGCAGCGCACTCCGCGGATCATCAACACCACGCTCGAGGGCGATGCGTGGGGGACGATGGGCGAGATCACCGTCGAGTGAGCTCCCGGGCCGCAAATAGGCGCTGACCTGGGGTGCCCTGCACACAGCGTGCAGGGCACCCCAGGTCAGAGGTGTTCGTGGGTCAGTGTCGGTGGTGCCGGGTCAGCTCTGGCTGCCGAGCGCGGACTGCGCGAGAGCGGCGAGATCGATCGGCCACCACTGGCCGTAGTCGAGGGCGTAGACATCGTTGATGTCGCTCTGGACGCCCCCGACGGCCCACTGCTTGCCGGCCTTCTGGTGGATGGTGGCGTGCGGGTTGAGGCGCCCGTTCGAGCCCCAGTCGTGCTGCCAGAAGTACTCGCCGAGGTTGCGGCCACGGCACCAGTCGATGGTGGGGGCGTTGGCGTACACGCCGAGCTTCATGCCGGCACCGTTGAGATGGTGGCGCCACCGCTCGAGGTAGGGCGCGATCAGGTTGTCGAACTGCGCGCGGCTGGGGTTGTCGTCGATCGCGACGTACATCGGAACTCCGCCCGGGCCGCCGGCCTCACGGTGGATCCGGATACCGACGGGCGCGTGGGTGTCCGCGCCGCCGGCCCCGCCCTTCCAGTCGGCGGAGTCATCCTTGCCGTACTGGTAGCAGGAGACCATGCTGAGGCCGTGGGCGCGGAAGTCGTCCACCTCGCGGCGCAGCAGCGGCTTCCCGCTCATCCACTCGGCGCCGGGACGACGGTTGGAGCAGTAGCGGACCGCGCCCATGTGGCCGGCCGCACGAACAGCGGCACCGGACGGCGGCCCCGACGCGTAGTCGAGGATCGTGCCGATCGGGATCCCCGCACCGGCGCCGGGAAGGCCTCCGAGCCCGGCGGGGATGGAGGACTGGGCGCCGACGGCGGGCGTGATGCCCGCCGCGAGGGCGCCGGCCCCGGCCACGCCGATACCGGCGCGACGGAGGAAGGTTCGGCGGTCGAACGTCATGGAGGTACTCCGGGTTCTCGGTCAGTGACGGTGGCGCGTGTGGCGGATGGGGCTCGCGCCCCCGACGAGTGTGACACAAGAACGTCGCGGCGTCTCCCCCCGGCGTTACCACACGGGTGGAGCGCCATCGGCCAGGCGCGGCTGGTTGACTGATGTTCATGACCCGCTCGCGCAGATGGAACACCGCCGACATCACTGATCAGACCGGCCGCACCTTCGTCGTCACCGGCGCCAACACGGGGATTGGCTTCGCCACCACCAGGGCCCTCGCCGAGCGGGGCGCGCGCGTGATCATGGCCTGCCGGAACATCGAGAAGGCCGAGGCCGCGCGTGCCACCCTGCCGGCCGTCTCGCGGGCACTCACCGAGGTCCGCCGGCTCGACCTGGCGGACCTGGACTCGGTGGCCGCGTTCGTCGCCGACGCCACCACCGGCGAGGGCGCGCTCGAGCGGATCGACGTGCTCATCAACAACGCGGGCCTGATGAACATCCCCCACGGCCTCACCGCCCAGGGCCACGAGATGCAGTTCGGCGTCAACACGCTGGCCCACCATGCGCTCACGATGGGGCTGGCGCCGCTGCTGACCGACCGCGTCGTCTGGCTCGGCTCGCTGGCCCACCTGTGGGGCCGCATCGACACCGACGACCTGGACTCGGAGCGCCGCGGCTACCGCCCGCTGGGCGCATACGGGAATTCCAAGCTGGGCTGCATCATGCTCGCCTACGAGTGGCAGCGCCGCTTCGACCGTGAGGGTCGGGATCTGCGCTCGGTCGCCGCGCACCCCGGGTACACGGCCACCGAGCTCATCCGGCAGAGCGGCCGCCCCCTCGCCGACCGGTTCTTCGAGCTCGGCAACTCGATCCCGGGCGCCGGGCTCAGCCCCGAGCAGGGCGCACTGCCGGTCCTGTACGCGGCCACGGTCCCGGACATCGCCGGCGGCGCGTTCGTGGGGCCCGACCGGGCCGGGGGGCTGCGCGGCTACCCGCGGATCACCTGGTCGACGCGCCGCTCACACGACGCCGCCGTCTCCGCGGATCTGTGGCAGCGCTGCACCGATATGGCGGCGTTCCGCTAACCGAGCAGGCCGGCGGCGGCGAGCCCGGTCCGGAGCTTCTCCTGATGCTCGGCCGGCCCTTGGAGCAGCGGCATGCGCAGCCGGTCAGAGTCGATGATGCCCTGCATCTTCAGGGCCGCCTTGACCTGGATCGCGCCCTGCGAGGTGTGCATGATCGCGTCCACGGCCGGGATGAGGCGGGCGTGGATCTCCCGGGCACGGCCGAGATCGCCGGCGTCGACCGCGTCGACCATCGCGCGGTAGTCGTTGCCGGCCACGTGGCCCACGACCGAGACGACGCCGGTCGCCCCCAGCGCCAGGAAGGCGAGGTTGAGCACGTCGTCGCCGGAGAACCACAGCAGGTCGGTCTCGGCCATGAGGCGGCTGGCCTCGAACAGGTCGCACTTGGCGTCTTTGACCGCGCGCACCTGAGGGATCATCGCGAGCTGACGGATGGTGTCCGTGGTCAGGGCGGTGCCGGTACGGCCGGGGATGTCGTACGCCATGACGGGCCGGTCGGCGGCCTCGGCGATCATCCGGAAGTGCTCGACGATCCCGTGCTGGGTGGGCTTGTTGTAGTACGGGGTCACCACGAGCAGCGAGTCGGCGCCACGGGCGACCATCTCGCGGGCAGCGCGCATCGAGTGCTCGGTGTCGTTGGTGCCGCAGCCGGCCATCACCTTGACCCGGTCCCCGACCGCCTCGACGACGGCCGCGACGGAGTCATAATCCTCCTCGTCGGTGGTCGTCGCGGACTCGCCGGTCGTGCCGTTGACCAGCAGGCCGTCGTGACCGTTGTCGGCCAGGTGGACCGCGAGCCGCTGCAGACCGTCGAAATCGATCGAGCCGTCGTCATGCATGGGGGTCACCATCGCGGTGATGACCCGACCGAAGGGGTTGTCGGACATGCGCACCAGACTAGGCCACATCAGTGGTGATGCGCGCCCGGGCGGGCGCGGGTGCGGCGTACATCACCTCCGCAGGGCCGCCGTCCTAGCGGACCTTGTCGGGGTCGGTGTTGAGGAATCGGCCGAGAGTGTTGTCCACGACGATATGGGCCACCTCGTTGGTGGTGGCTACACCCACGCGAAGGGTGGTGATCAACGCGTTCTGCAGCATCGGATATACCTCCTACATACTGTGACGCTCATCACCGTACGCCGCCCGGTGACACGGCATCAAATATTCGGCAAACTTTCTGGACGGACGTATTGGACGAACGTACTAGACGAGGAGGTCCCCGTGTCAGTGAAGATTCGACGCTCGTTCTCGCGCTCCCACGACGGTGGCGGCTGGCTGGACTCGCGCCACTCGTTCTCGTTCGCCCGCCACCAGGACCCGATGAACACCCACTTCGGGCGGCTGCTGGTGAACAACGACGACCGCATCGCCGCCGGCTCGGGGTTCGACACCCACGGTCACCGCGACATGGAGATCGTCACCTGGGTCCTGTCCGGCTCGCTCGTCCACCAGGACTCCGAGGGCCACAGCGGCATCATCTACCCCGGCCTGGCCCAACGCATGAGCGCCGGGAGCGGCATCCTGCACTCCGAACGCAACGACACCCCGACCGATCCGGTCCATCTAGTGCAGATGTGGGTCGTGCCGGACGAGACCGGCGGGGACCCCGGATACGAACAGCTCGAAATCGACCCCGGGGAGCTGGAGAACACGCTCGTCGTCGTCGCCGGAGGGCTCCCCGCCTACGCCGACCGGGCGGCCATCCGGATCCGCAACCGCACGTCGGCCCTGCTCGCCTCCCGCCTGGCGCCGGGCCGATCCGTCCAGCTCCCAGACGCCCCCTACCTTCACCTCTACGTGCCGGTGGGCTCCGTGGCGCTCGAGGGCGAGGGCGTGCTCGCCACCGGCGACGCCGCCCGCA
Source organism: Dietzia sp. NPDC055343 (assembly GCF_053645265.1). Classification (NCBI taxonomy): domain Bacteria; kingdom Bacillati; phylum Actinomycetota; class Actinomycetes; order Mycobacteriales; family Dietziaceae; genus Dietzia; species Dietzia sp. NPDC055343. The sequence continues at coordinate 20,908 of NZ_JBSHMJ010000024.1, forward strand.
TGACCGCCTCAGGCGGGCGGCGCGTCACCGCCGGGGACTCCGGCGCCGAGATCCTCGTGTGGGAGATGCACGCCGGCATGACCATGCTCGACGTGCGCGGGCACTAGCTGGTCGGTAACAGCTAGGCCCCGTCGTCCTCCTCCGGGCGGGCGTCCTCGCCGTCCGGGAGGGAGTGCAGCGGGTGGACCGGCTCGGGCGAGGGCGCCTCCTCGTTCTTCTCGAGCTCGTCGGCCGAGTAGGCGCGGTCCCACTGGCGGGTGACCGTGGGCAGCCGCTCGCCCATGTCGTCGCTGATGCCACGCACGAGGCTGTACATCATCACGAAGCCCATCACGAAGAACGGCAGACCGATGACCGTGATGACCTGCTGCAAGGCGGTGAGGCCGCCCTCGCCGGTGCCGACGAGGATCGTGGCGCCGACCGCGCCCATGAGCACACCCCAGATGACGCGCTGGTGGGTGGGCGAGACCTGGACGTCGTCGTCCTTGCCCGAGGCCATCATGTCGACGACCATCGCCGCGGAGTCGACCGACGTGGTGAAGAAGATCACCACGAGCACCACGGCGAGGCCGGAGAGGAACGTCGCGAGCGGGTAGTGCGACAGGAACTCGAACAGTGCGCCCGGGATGTCGCCCTCGACGGCCACCCGCTCGGCCAGCCCGCCGTCGCCGTTGAGCTCGATGTCGAACGAGGCCATGCCGAAGATCCCGAACCACAGGACCGAGAAGGCCACAGGCAGGCCGAGGACGCCGAAGACGAACTCGCGGATCGTGCGGCCCTTACTGATGCGGGCGATGAAGATGCCCACGAACGGCGACCAGGTGATGGTCCACGCCCAGTAGAAGACGGTCCACGTGTTCTGCCACGAGGCCAGGTCGTCACTGGCCGGGAAGACGTTGTTCCACAGCGCCAGCTCCGGCAACGACGTGAGGTACACACCGAGCGACTCGACCGTGCCCTTGAGCAGGAACAGCGTCGGGCCCGTGATGAGGATGAAGATCAGCAGTCCGACCGCCATCGCGATGTTGAGGTTGGACAGGCGCTTGATGCCCTTCTCTAAGCCCAGCGCGACGGAGATGCACGCGATCGTGGTGACGATCGCGATGGTGAGCACCTGCACGAACGGCGAGATCGCGATGCCGAACAGCTCGTTGAGCCCGGCGTTGATCTGCAGGGTGCCCAGGCCGACCGAGGTGGCCACGCCGAACACGGTGCCGATGAGGGCCACCACGTCGATGGTCTTGCCGATGGGACCGAAGATCTTGTCGCCCAGCACGGGCGCGAAGATCGAGCTCACCCGAGGCGGCATCTTGCGCTTGTAGATGAAGTACGCGAACGCCAGCGAGGGCAGCGCGAAGATCGTCCAGGTGTGCAGGCCGAAGTGGTACAGCGTGAAGGCCATGGCCTGGCTGGCCGCGTCCGTGCTGCCCGGTTCGACGCCGCCGCGGGGCGGGTTGGCGAAGTGCGAGATCGGCTCGGCCACGCCCCAGAACATGAGGATCGAGCCGATGCCGGCCGCGAACAGCATGCCGAACCAGGTGGCGGTGGAGTGCTCGGGCTTCTCGCCGTCGGCGCCCAGGCGGACGTGGCCGAAGCGGCTCAACGCGATCCACACGAGAAAGAACAGGAAGGCCGTGACGCCGAAGATGTAGAACCAACCCAGGTTGGTCATGATCCAGGTCGAGGCGACGCCGAAGACCTCTCCCACCCAGTCACCGAAGAGGATCGTGATGACGACGAACGCCACCATGATCCCGACAGTGGTGAGGAAGATCCCCGGGTCCGTCTTGAGCCTCAGTGCTCGTGTGATCCGTTCGGACATGGTCTCCCTCGTCGCGTGCGTCTCAATTCAACTTCAGTACGCGAAGTTGTGTACCACGAAAACTTTCCCGGCTCCGTAGGCAATGCCCATGCCCGCCGAACGATAATCGGGATCGAGCAGGTTCACGTTGTGGCCGGGCGAGCGCTTCCACAGGTCCACGAGACAGGCTGCGCCGCAGAAGGTCCCGGCGGAGACGATGTTCTCGCCGTGCCCGCGGTTGATCAGCGCGTCGTTGTGCACCACCACATCGCGCGCCGCGAGCCACTCCGCCCACGCCTGGGCCTCGTGGTCGAGTCCGGGGTTCGGCGCGAGTGTGCCGAGGCCGTGGGCCACGCGGTAGCCGTTGATCTCCGCGATGATGCCCTCGCGCAGCCCGCCGGAGACGTCCTGGTAGGTCATGCCCGTCGATCCGGCCGCCGCCCACACCTCGGGGGGCAGCGCCGCGCGCACCTGGGAGAGCACCTGCTCGGCCTGGGGGACCAGGTGCGGCGGGACGAACGACGGCACCGCCTGAGCGGACGCCGTCGCCGCACCGCCACCCCCGATCAGAGCGGCGGAGGTGACGGCAACGGTCGCGAGTGACGTGATGAGCCTGGAGCGCATGGTGGTGATCATGCCGCCTCGGCGAGCCTGAAGCGAACCGTTTGACAGATGAGGTAGCCGATTCGGAAACGCCTGTGACCTGCAGTTATTGATGGGACTCGTGTGACTGAAGTGACCGCGGCACGAGGAACCGACCCGCGCCCGGCAGCACCTCGACCGTGACCGGAAGCGGTGCCACCGGATCGCCGTCGGCGAACGCCTCGACGTCCGGGGCCTCGAGCCGGACCGTCCGGCAGCGCCGCGTCACGACCCGGTCCAGGCCCACGTGCCGCCCCGAGTAGATCTTGGGGAAGTGCCACGCGAACCGGAGCTTGGGGATCCTGCCCACGTACACCACGTCGAGCAGCCCGTCCGATCGGTCCGCGTCCGGCGCGATCCTCATGTCGCCGCCGTAGCTGCGCGTGATCGCGAAGGCACTGAGCAGCACCTCGGTCTCGACGACCTCCTCGGTCGGCAGCCCGGCGTCGAACGTCATCCGGAAGCGGCGCGGCCGGTAGAGCGGAAACTCGATCACCGACGCCAGGACGTACCGCAGCGGGCCGCCGAGCACCCGCATCTCGTTGACGCGCCGGTTGACCTTGGAGTCGAGCCCGGCGCACAGGATCGACCCGAACACCTGCGGCTCGTCGCCGTCGGGCGTCGCCTGCCCCAGGTCCACGCACTCGACGCGCCCGCCGGCCACCACGTCCGCGGCCGCCTCGGGATCGCCGAGCGGGATGCCGTAATCGCGGGCCAGGTCGTTGCCGGTGCCGGCGGGGATGATGCCCACCGGGACCTCCGAGTGGGCCTGCGACTTGACCGCGAGCGAGACCATGCCGTCGCCGCCGCACACCGCCAGCGCGTCGACGCCGTCGGCCACCGCGGTCCGCGCCAGCTCGAGTGATTCCTGCGCGCTCGCGCCGATCAGCCGGGTCACCGTGATCCCGTGGCCACGCAGCCGCGCCTCGGCCCTGTCCGCGACCGCCCCGACTTTGCCCCCGCCCGCGGCCGGATTGACCAGCAGGGCGAGGGAGCGGATCTCGCGGTCGATCAGTTTCGCGCTCATGGGATGAGTGTCCCCGGGTTGCACACACCGCGCGGGTCGACGGCGGCCTTGACCGCGCGCAGCATCCGCACGCCGACCTCGCCGATCTCGGATGCGAGGTACGGGCGGTGGTCCACGCCGACCGCGTGGTGGTGGGTGATGGTGCCGCCGTGGGCGCCGATCGCCTCGGACGCGGCGCGCTTGGCGTCCATCCACTGTGCGATCGGGTCCTCGCCGCGCTGCCCGGCCACGACGGTGAAGTACAGCGACGCGCCCGTGGGATAGACGTGGCTGATGTGGCACATGACCAGCGCGGGAGTACCGCTCGCCTCGAGGGAGGTGGTGAGGGCGACGACGACGGCGTCGCGCAGCGCCGGGATCCCCGACCAATCGATGGCCGTCTCCAGCGTCTCCACCAGTGCGCCGTTGTCCAGCAGTGAGTCGCGCAGCACCGGGGCGCCGAAGCGGCCGTGCTCCCACGACTCGGCCGGGCCCGCGCCGAGGGACGTCCCACCGTGGGCCAGGAGCACCGCGCGCGTCTCGGCCTGCCGTGACTCGGCGTGCTCGGGCGTGCCCTCGAAGAGGCACAGGCACAGACAGCCGCCCTGCTCCCCGCCCTCCTCCTGCTGTCCGATCGACTCGGTGGCCGTGGCGAGGTTGACCATCGTCTCCGTCTCGTCGGACAGGCGGATGACGGTGGGGCCGGCGCCCTGCTGCTCGACGGCCCGCAGCGCGGCGGCGCCGGTGGCGAAATCCGGGAAGCGGAACGCCTCGTGCCGCACGACCTCCGGCACGGGGTGGATGCGCACGCGCACGCGGGTGCACACGCCGAACGCGCCCTCGGAGCCCATCAACCACTGCCGCAGGTCCGGGCCGGCCGCCGACGCTGGCGCGCGACTGGCCTCGATCACGCCGACCGGGGTCACCACGGTCAGGCCGCGGACCATCTCGTCGAACCGTCCGTAGCCGGCCGAGCTCTGCCCCGACGAGCGGGTCATGGCGTACCCGCCCAGCGAGGCGTACGGGAAGGACTGTGGGAAGTGCCCGAGCGAGAACCCGTGCTCGGCCAGCAGCTCCTCGGCGCGGGGACCGGTGACGCCGGCGCCGAACACGGCCTCGCCGGACTCGGTGTCGATCGACTCGAGCTCGTCGAACCGGACCAGGTCGACGCTCACCACGGCCCGGTGCCCGCCGGCGTCCGGGGTGAGACCGCCGACCACCGAGGTGCCGCCCCCGAACGGGACCACCGCGACCGACTCGCGTCCGCACCACTCCAGCAGGGCCGCCACGTCGTCGTCGCTGCCCGGGGCCACCACCGCGTCAGGGCAGTCCACCTCGGGACGCAGGCGCCACGCGAGGAGGTCGGGGGTCGACTTGCCCCGGGCGCGGGGCAGGCGCTGGGCGTCGTCGACGGACACGTTGCCGGCACCTACGAGACCGGCCAGCGCGGCGATGTCGTCGTCGCTAAGCCTGGACGGGGAGGCCGTCACCGCGGCGGGGTCGAACGTGACGGTGGTCTCGGCGGTCACGCCCAGCACGTCGCGCAGCAGGCCCCGGATCCCCTCGTTCAGGTCCTTGGCCTCGGCCTCGGTGCCCCAACGGGACAGGGCCATGGGCGGCAGCGGGAGCCCGCCGCCGGCATCGTCGGGATTGTCCACCGAGGAGAAGTCGCTCATACTGGAACAGTAAAGCACAATCTGTTCCGTTTTCGCCCGTCTATCAGGAGGACCGGTGGCCGCCCCGACCCCGACCCGCGACCGCGCGCTCGACGCCGCCCACGCCGCGATCCTCGAGCTCGGCACCGAGCGCACCACGATGGTCGAGGTCGCCCGCCGCTCCGGCGTCGGCCGCACCACCCTCTACCGGCACTGGCCCGACATCACCGCACTGTTCGCCGACCTGCTCACCCGCGAGCTCACCGCGGCCGTCACGCGCGTCGGACCGGGCCTGGCCGACCCGACCCTCCCGCGCGACGCCGACGAGATCGCCGACCAGCTGTGCGGCATCGCCGACCAGATCCGCACGGACCCGCTGCTCGACGCGATGCGCCGCCACGAGGCCGGCCTCCTCGCCGAGTACCTCCTACGCCGTCTCGGCGCCTCCCAGCACGCCCTCATCGCGATGCTGACCGGCGTCCTCGCCCACTCCCCCGACCCGCGCCTGGCCGGCCGCGACCCAGGGACCGTCGCGACCATGCTCTACCTGGCCGTCCAGGGCGCCGTCCTGTCCGCACCACTCGCCGACCCACCGCTCGACCCCGTCACCTGGCGGACCGAGCTCCACCGACTCATCAGGGGGTACCTGATCCCATGAACGCGCCCACCACGCCCGACACCGCCCTGTCCGCCGCCCGTCGCGCCCGCGAGCTCGCCGACCTGCGCGAGCGCACGACCCCCGTCGACCTCGTCGTGATCGGCGGCGGCATCACCGGCACCGGCATCGCCCTGGACGCCGCCTCGCGCGGGCTCGAGGTGGTGTTGCTCGAGGCGCACGACCTGGCGTTCGGGACGAGCCGCTGGTCGTCCAAGCTCGCCCACGGAGGGCTGCGCTATCTGGCCACCGGCAACGTCGGTATCGCGCGCCGCTCGGCCGTCGAACGCGGCATCCTCCTCGACCGCACTGCCCCCCACCTGGTGCGCCCGCTCGCCCAGGTGGTGCCGGTGTTCCGCGACACGTCGCCGCTCGGCGCGGTGCTGCCGGGACTGGGGTTCGTGGCGGGCACCCTGCTCTCGCGTCTGGCGGGGACCGGCGCCGACCGCCTCCCGGGCGCGCGGATCGTCGGCCCGCGGCGCGTGGCCGCCTATGTGCCGGGCGTCCGCCGCGAGGGGCTGCGGTTCGGCCACGTGAACTGGGACTGCCAGCTCGTCGACGACGCCCGCCTCGTCACCGCCGTCGCGCGCACTGCCGCCGGGCACGGGGCCCGGATCATCACGCGGGCGCGGGTGGTCGAGGCGTCAGGGACCCGGGTCACCGTGCGGGACGAGGCCCCGAGCCACGACGACGACGCCGGTGCCGCCGGTGCCCGCGAGTTCACCCTCTCCGCCCGGGCCGTCGTCTCGGCGACCGGCGTGTGGGCCGGTGAGACCGCTCGGGAGGTGAGGGTGCGCCCGTCGCGGGGCACGCACCTGGTGATCGACGCGGCCGCCCTCGGCCACCCGACCGGGGCGCTGACCGTGCCCGTCCCGGGCGAGACCAACCGGTTCTGCTTCGCCCTGCCCGCCGGGTTCGGGCGCCTGCACGTGGGCCTGACCGACGTCGACGCACCCGGCCCGATCCCCGACGTCCCCGAGTCCTCCGACGACGAGATCGACTTCCTCCTCGACGTCGTCAACCGCGCGCTCGCCACCGCCCTGACCCGCGACGACGTCCTGGGTACCTTCGCCGGGCTGCGACCGCTGGTCGATTCGGGGTCCGGCTCCGGCGAGACCGCCGACCTGTCCCGCGAGCACGCCGTGCTGGAGTCCGAGAACGGGCTCATCACGATCACCGGCGGGAAGCTCACCGAGTACCGGCTCATGGCCGAGCAGGCGGTCGACCTCGTCGTCGACCGGACCGGACTGCCCGCCTCGCCGTGCCGCACCGCCGACCTGCCGCTCGTCGGGGCGCCCGGGCATCCCGTTGCGGATGGGGTTGGCGGGGCCGGCGGGCCCACTTCCCACGGCCGACTGCCCGCGTCGCTGGTGGAACGCTACGGGCAGGAGGCCGCCGCCGTGGTGGCGGCGAGCCTGCTGGACCGGCCACTCGACCCGGTCGCGGAAGGCCTCGACGTGACGCGCGCCGAGTTCTCCTACGCCGTCACCCACGAGGGGGCGCTGACCGTGGACGACATCCTCGACCGACGCAGCCGTGTGGGGCTCGCGCCGGCCGACCGCGCGGCCGCCGAGGCCGCCGCGCAAGAGGCGGTGGGGCTGATCAGCTGACAGGCGCCGGGGCGGGGAACTCGGCCGTGAAGTTATCGAAAGAGAACGTGGCCAGGGCCCGCGCGCGGGTCAGTCCCAGCGCGCGGACGGCCTCGGCGAACCGGGCGACGTGGGTGTCGCCGTCCCCGGCACCCGCGGCGACCGAGATCGTCGCGCCACCTGCCGGTCGGATCCGGCCGCCGGAGACCGCGGCCTGTGCTCCCACCAGGACGGGCTCGCCGCCGAGGACCTGGATGCAGTTCATACCGATCGACTGTTTTCCCGGCAGCGGGATCCCGCGGCGGGTGTCGAGCCTGATGTCGATGCCCGAGGCGCCGCCCGAGCCGACCGCGCCGAGGCGGGCGTCATCGAGCGCGCCGCCGGCCGTGCCGACCATGTCGCCCTTCCACTTGGGAAAGCCCCACAGCTCGTTGCCGGCGGCCAGCGTGAAGTCCTGGTCGACCGGCAGCTCGTGGATGTGCACCCGCGTCCCGACGCCCGGGACCTTGACCTGGAACGCCAGCCCGACCTCGTGGTACGCGCCCAGCACGTTGCCCGGGACGTCGTGGTAGCGGACGTGGATGACGACGACCGGCGTGCAACCGCCGGGCAGGGCGACGGGCTCGGCGCCGGCCGCGTCGAGCACCGCCGACTGGGCGCCGCCGGCGATCAGTCTGCGGGCAACCGCGGCCTTACCGAGGAAGGCCGCGCCGGAGATCGAGGCGGACACGACGGGAACGGGAAACGTGATCTCACGGCCCGCGACGACCTGTGAAGTGGAAGAGCTCATACCGAGACGGTAGCTGGTCAGGTGACCAGTATCACTATGTTGCGAAGCTAAATTCTCGCGCGTTCGCTACTCCGGCAGCGCGACACCCGGAGGCGCCATGCGGCCCTTGTACTTCGGACGCAGGAGATTGGCCGGGGACAGGATGTCATCGAGTTCCGCCTCCGAGAGCAGACCCATTTCCAGCACCACGTCCCGCACGCCACGACCGGACCGCGCACACTCGCGGCCCACGAGGTCGCCGTTGTGGTGGCCGATGACCGGGTTGAGATAGGTGACGATCCCGATCGAGTCCATGACGTTCCGGCGCGCGATCTCCACGTTCGCGGTGATGCCCCGCACGCACTTGTCGGTAAGGGTCTCCATGGCCGAGGTGAGAAGCGAGATGGACTCGAACATCGCCTGGGCGATCACCGGCTCCATCACGTTGAGCTGGAGCTGGCCCGCCTCGGCCGCCATCGTGACGGTGACGTCGTTGCCGATCACCTTGAAGCACACCTGGTTGACCACCTCGGGGATCACCGGGTTGACCTTGGCCGGCATGATCGACGATCCCGCCTGCAGTTCCGGCAGGTTGATCTCGTTGAGTCCGGCCCGCGGCCCGGAGGACAGCAGCCGCAGGTCGTTGCAGATCTTGGACAGCTTGGCAGCGGTCCGCTTGAGGGCGGCGTGGACGTTGACGTAGTCGCCGGTGTCGCTGGTGGCCTCGATGAGGTTCATCGCCCCGGAGACCGGCAGCCCGGTCACGGCCCGCAGATGACTGATGACGGACCGGCGGTAGTCGGGCGGGGTGTTGACCCCGGTGCCGATCGCCGTGGCGCCGAGGTTGACGGCCAGCAGCATCCGCGCGGCCGAACCCAGGACATGCAGCTCCTCGTCGAGGGTCACCGCGAATCCGCCGAACTCCTGGCCGAGCGACATCGGGACCGCGTCCTGCAGCTGGGTGCGGCCCATCTTGAGGACCTCGCGGAACTCCTCCGACTTGTCGTAGCAGGCCTCCCGCAGCGCGACGATCGTCGGCTCCAGCCGCTCGAGCGCGTGCCACAGCGCGATCCGGAAACCGGTCGGGTAGGCGTCGTTGGTCGACTGCGAACGGTTGACGTCGTCGTTCGGACTGATGAACTCGTACGCGCCCTTCGGGTGGCCGAGCCGCTCGAGCGCCAGGTTCGCGACCACCTCGTTGGCGTTCATGTTGACCGACGTGCCCGCGCCGCCCTGGAACACGCTGGACGGGAACTGGTCCATGCAGCGGCCGTCTACCAGGATCTCGTCGCACGCCCCGACGATCGCCTCCGCGACCTTCTCGTCGAGGACGCCCATCTCGAGGTTGGCCAGCGCGGCGGCCTTCTTCACCATGACCATCCCGCGGACGAAATCCGGGATGTCGCTGATCGTCGAGGAGCCGATCGGGAAGTTTTCCACGGCCCGCACCGTGTGGACGCCGTAATAGGCATCCGCCGGCACCTCCCGTGTCCCGAGCAGATCTTCTTCCACACGTGTCCGGCTCATTCGTCCTCCCTCTCTCGGATCTGGGGGTCGCGGTGCGTCCCGCCAACAGTAACCGCGCCGCCGCGCCTTCCGTCAGGATCCACGGCGGTTCACCGCACTCGCTGCATAGTGTGGATTCATGTCGCCCCAGACGACCCACAGCCCCGGCCCCGGCCCCGGCCGGATCCTGCCCCCGGCGCGAGATCTCGTCGGCAGCATCGTCGATCGCCAGGAGGTGCCGCTCCCCCGCGGGACATGGCGGGTCTTCGGGCTCGCGTTCGCCGGATTCGCGACGCCGGTGATCGGCTTCGTCGAGCTGGCCCAGCGCATCCAGGGCGAGGCAAAACTGCCGTTTGATCGCGCACTCATGATGTGGGCCCGCCGCCGACATTCGCCGCGTCGGACCCGGATCGTCCGGGCCGTCACCGAACTCGGCGGTGTCACGGCGGTGCCGGTGGTCGCACTGTCCGCGGCCGGCTATCTCGCCGCCGTCCGGGGCAGCCGCCGACCGGCAACGCTGCTCACGGTCTCACTGGTGGGGTCGACGGTCATCAACTCGATCCTCAAGGTGATGTACCGGAGGGCGCGCCCGACCTTCTTCCCCCACATCGTGCAGGAGAAGAGCTACTCGTTCCCCAGCGGACACGCCATGGCCAGCGCAGCCCTGGCCGGCTGCGCGTGTGTTCTGGCCTGGCCGACGAGGTGGCGCGCTCCCGTCATGGCAGGCTCCGCCGTCTACGTCCCCGCCATCGGCGCCACCCGCGTCTACCTGGGTGTGCACTTCCCCAGCGACATCCTGGCCGGCTGGTGCGTGAGCCTGGCCTGGGTCGGCGAGGTCGCCACCATCATGTGGCTCGCGGACCGGTTCGATCGATCCGCGAGCCACTGAGCCGGGCCCACTCATACAGGCCCGCCGGGTCAGATCCGGTCGACCAGCAGCTTGGCGAACGCCGCCGGATCGGCGAGCGTACCGCCCTCCGCCAGGACCGCCGCACCGGAGATCAGCCGCGCCGTCTCCGCGAGCCCGTCCGCCGACGGATCCTCGGCGTGCTGGCGACGCAGCCGCTCGACCAGCGGGTGCGACGGGTTGAGCTCCAGAATCCGCTTGCTCGTCGGCAGCTCCATTCCGGAGGCCCGGTACATCGCCTCGAGCTGCGGGGTCATGTCGAATTCGTCGCCCACCATACAGGCCGCGGACTCGGTGAGCCGGTGCGACAGCCGCACCTGCTTGACCTCGTCCTCCAGCTCCTCACCGAGCCAGGTGAGCAGGTCGGTGAACTCCGCCGCGTCCGGCTGATCCTCACCCTCCTGCGTGTCCGCGCCGATTCCCGACAGGTCCACGTCGCCCTTGGCCACGGACCGCAGCCTCTTGCCCTCGACCTCGCCGACCGCGTCCACCCAGACCTCGTCGACCGGGTCGGTGAGGACCAGCACCTCGACACCGCGCGCGCGGAACGCCTCCAGGTGCGGGGAGCTCTCCACCGCGGCGCGCGACGTTCCGGTCAGGTAGTAGATCTCCTCCTGCCCGTCCACCATCCGGGAGATGTACTCGGCGATGGTGGTGCCCGCCTCGGCGTCCGCAGCACCCTCCGCACCGTCCGCACTCTCGACCGCCGGCCGCGTCGAGGCGAACGTGCTGACCGCGAGCAGCTGATCCCGCGCGTCGACATCCGCGATCAGGCCCTCCTTGAGGACCGCGCCGAAGTTCGCCCAGAAGCTCCGGAACTCCTCGGGACGATCCCGCTTGACCTGCTCGATCGCCTGCAGCACCCGCTTGACCAGCCGCTTGCGGATCGCGCGGATCTGGCGGTCCTGCTGCAGGATCTCGCGGGAGACGTTCAGCGAGAGATCCTGGGCGTCGACGATGCCCTTGACGAAGCGCAGGAACGGCGGAACCAGCTCCTCACAGTCGTCCATGATGAACACCCGACGCACGTAGAGCTGCACACCCCGCTTGACGTCCGGCGAGAACAGATCGAACGGCACCTGCGAGGGCAGGAACAGCAGCGCCTGGTACTCGAACGTGCCCTCCGCCTTGAGCGTGATGGTCTCGAGCGGCTCGTCCCACGCGTGCGAGATATGGCGGTAGAACTCCGCGTACTCCTCGTCCGAGACCTCGGACTTGGGGCGCGTCCAGAGCGCCTTCTGCGAGTTCAGCGTGACGGTCTCGGTGATGGAGTTCTCGGCCGAGGGGTCGTTGGCCTCGTCGTGGTCCCCCGTATCGCCCTCCGACTCCGGCGCGGGGCGCTCCACCTCCATCCGGATCGGCCACGCGATGAAGTCGGAGTACGTCCGGACGACACGCCGCAGCGTGTTCTCGTCGGCGTAATCAGGCAGCGCGGCGTCCCCACCGGCAGGCTTGAGCTGCAGGATCACCGACGTGCCCTGGGGCGCGTCCGCGTCCTCCTCGATCGTGTACGTGTCCTCGCCACTGGAGACCCAGCGCGTGCCGGTCGACTCCCCGGCCTTGCGGGTGACCAGCGCGACCGAGTCCGCGACCATGAACGTCGAGTAGAAGCCGATGCCGAACTGACCGATCAGGTCGGCGGTGGCCTGCTCCGAGATCTCGCCCGATTCCTGCGCCGCCCGCGCGGCCGACAGCGCCTCACGCATCTGCCCGGTACCCGACTTGGCGAGGGTGCCGATGAGGTCCACGACCTCCTCACGGGACATACCGATGCCGTTGTCCCTGATCACGAGGGTGCGGGCCTGCTCGTCCGGGATGAGCTCGATGTGTAGATCGGACGTGTCCACGCCCAGCGTCGAGTCCTGCAGCGCCGCCAACCGCAACTTGTCCAGCGCGTCGGAGGAGTTGGAGATGACCTCGCGCAGGAACGTGTCCGGATTGGAATAGATCGAGTGGATCATCAGATCCAGCAACTGTCGGGTCTCCGCCTGGAACTCCCTGGTCTCGGCATTCCCGGTGTGCTGACTCATCGCGACATCCATTCCCTTCCGCGCGTAAATGCGCCCCTGTTATCGGCCACTGCACATCCCCTGCGGGCGTGGTCTGACGAGGACAACCTATCCGGCCGGTCCGACATTCCCGGGTGGGCGGTCCTCGTCGTCGTCATCCCCCGCCCCTATCCTCCCGCCCTCGCCCCGCCGCCACCTGCGGTGCCCTGCGCGATACCTGCAGGGCACCCCAGGTCAGAGGCCGTTTCGAGCGGCTCTGCAGTCGAGGGCCGTCCCGCGCCGCGCGCCGACCACCGCGCACCAACCACCGCCCGCCGACCGCGCCAGCGGAGCCCGCCCGCGCCACGTCGCCGCACCGCCCTGACCTGCGGTGCCCTGCTCGACATGTTCAGGGCACCGCAGGTCAGGGGGACCGAGCGCGCGTGGCGACACCGGGGGCGACGACGACACCATCGCTACCGTGTCGTACCTCGAACATACTGTCGAGCCATGACCGCTACCCAGACCTCCTCCCGCACCGATTCCCCGTTCCCCGGCCCGCTGCCCGGCGGGCACTTCGAGACCCCGCCCGGCTTCACCACCACGACCGGCCCGGCGGCCGATGTGCTGGTCCCCGAGGCCTACGCCAGGTGGGACCCCGGGCAGCGCCGCGGCTACCTCGCCAGACGACTGGTCAACGCGGCCGAGGGCGGCACGCTGCTCTACGCCTATGACTGCGTCCGGACGGCGCGCGAACGGGATGAAGTCCGCGACCCGTGGGAGACGGCGGCCACCATGATCGGGGCGTCCATGTCGATGTCGCGGTACGGGGCGACGCGGCTCATCTCCACCGCCGTGGAACTCATCGACCGGCTGCCGCGGACGGCGGCCCTGTTGCTGACCGGGTGGATCGGGCTGCTCGCGGCGCACACCATCGCCGAGGAGACCGCGCTCGTCGCCGACGAGATGATGCCCGAGATCGACCGCCGGATCTGCGAGGGGCTCGCCCCCACCCGACGGCGCACCCACCCACCCCGGCTCGGACCGCTGCGGAAGATGCTGACCAAGACCATCAACAAGTACGACCCGGTAGGCGCGGACGCCCGCGCTGAACAGGCACGACGGGGGGTGGACGTGGAGATGGTCCCGCTCGGGAACGACCGCGGGATGCTCAGCGCCACGCTCAAAGCGGAGGACGCGATCGAGATCTTCCAGCGCCTGGAAGGCCTCGTGCGCAGCGCCGATCCGGATGATCCGCGCACTGCCGGGCAGCTCCGCGCCGCCGGACTACTCGCGATGAGCCGCGGCTGGACCTGCCTGCCCGATCCCGACGGCGAACATCCCGCCGACCCCGCCGCGCAGGACGCCGCGAGACGAGTGGTGATCCACGCGTACGACGACGGCAGCGCCGACAATCGCGGGCTCAGCCTCTACGGGTACGGACCGATCACCCGGCACACGGCGGATCAGCTGGACCGCAGCGCCCGACGCAGGCTCGACGAGCTCGCGCACCTCGCCGACCCGCACAGCGAGTCCGCGGGCCGGTACCGCCCGTCGGAGGCGCTGGCCCGGTTCTGTCGCGGAAGGGACGGGACCTGCGTGTTCCCCGGATGCCAGACCCTGGCCGAGCATGCGGACCTGGACCACATCATCCCGTTCGACCACGACGATCCGGCCCGGGGCGGTCGCACGACGAGTGACGATCTGGGCTGCCTGTGCCGGACCCATCACCGGCTCAAGACCGACGGCGTGTGGGCGTACTACCGCGACGTCGACGGGTCGTACGTGTGGCTCCACGGGCCCAACCACCCCGAGCCCGACCGTGGCACCCGCGTGATCACCGGCCCGACCGGATCCCTGGCGCACCTCTCCGCCCCGCGGCATCCCGACAGCAGCCGGCGCCAGATGGCCGCCGCCGAATCCGGGCGCACCGGCGGGCAGGGTGCGGCTGAGGGGCGCAGGCGCCGTCCGCACTTCGCGGACCGGCGTCGGGCGGACCGTCGGATCCGCCGCGAACGGGCTGAACAGCGACTGGCGGACCGGTCGAGGCAGGTGACGCCGGTGACGCCGGTGATGTCGGTGATGCCGGACGACGAGCCACCATTCTGAGCCGCGAAACCGAGGCTGAATAACCGTTGCCGACGACAGCTCCGCGGATTAGCGTCCCTGTGGAGGAGACGCCGCCACACGACGCCCCCTGGCCCCTACCCAGCGAAAGGTGCCGTCATGGCCCTGACCACCAGTCCCTACCTCTCATTCCCGGGTAACGCCGGGGAGGCGTTCCCGTACTACCAGGAACTCTTCGGCGGAGAGCTCGAGGTGCAGACCTATGACGCGATGCCGTCCCTGGAGGGCTTCCCGTTCACGCCGCCGCCCGGGGCCGTGGCCCACGCGACGCTGACGGCGCCCGGGATAACGCTTGCCGGAGGCGACAGCATCGGCGACCATCTGCCCTCGCTGTCCAGCGATGTCTACTCGTTCCTGCTCACGTTCGACTCCGTCGACGAGGCCCGCGGGTTCATCGACAAGGTCGTCGGGGGCGGCGGCGCGGCGGGCATGCCGTTCGAGGAGGCTCCGTGGGGAGATATGTACGGACAGGTCACGGACCGGTTCGGGATCCGATGGGACGTCAGCGTGCCGGCCCGACGGTGATTTCGCGCCGCAAGAACACGTAGCCCCCGTAGCGATCAACTCTGCTTGTTACTGTGCGGTCATGGATATTTCTGGAGCAAGTGCGATCGTCACGGGCGGCGCGTCGGGCATCGGCGCCGCCGTCGTCCGTCAGCTCGCCGCGAAGGGCGCGAAGGTCGTCATCGCCGACCTGAACGCCGACAAGGGTGAGGCCCTCGCCAAGGAGGTCGGCGGCGCGTTCGTGTCCGTCGACGTGACCAAGACCGACCAGAACGAAAAGGCCGTCGCGGCCGCTCTCGAGCTGGGCCCGCTGCGCTACCTCGTCAACTCGGCCGGCATCGGCTGGGCGCAGCGCACCATCGGTCGCGACGGCGAGTACTCCTCGGCGTTCGACCTGGACTCGTTCCGCAAGGTCATCGAGATCAACCTCATCGGCTCCTTCGACATGCTGCGTCTGGCCGCCACCAAGATGAGCCTCAACGAGGCCGACGAGGACGGGCAGAAGGGCGCCATCGTCAACATGGCCTCCGTCGCCGCGTTCGACGGTCAGATCGGCCAGGCCGCCTACTCCGCTTCCAAGGGCGGCATCGTGGGCCTGACCCTGCCCGTCGCTCGTGACCTGTCGGCCGCCGGCATCCGCCTCAACACCGTGGCCCCCGGACTGATCGACACCCCGATCTACGGCGAGGGCCCGGATTCGGAGGCGTTCAAGGCCAAGCTGGGCGAGAGCGTCCTGTTCCCCAAGCGCCTCGGCTCGGGCGACGAGCTCGCCTCCATGGTCATGGAACTGCTCGGCAACCCGTACATGAACGCGCAGACCATCCGCGTCGACGGCGGTATCCGGATGCCACCGAAGTGACCTGAAACGGTCAGCACGGCGAAGGGCCCCACCGGAGCAGTTTCCGGTGGGGCCCTTCGCTGTGTTGGTCCCGTGGCTGTGTGGCGTCCCGGCTCAGGACCTGGCGCGCCGCATCTTGAGACGACCTTCGAGGTACACGGCCAGCTTGGTGAGCGAGTAGTTGATGATGATGAACAGGATGCCGGCGACGATGTACGCCGGCACGGTGTTCGCGTACGCCGACCCGAGCGTCTTTGACCAGGTCAGCAGCTCCAGGTAGGTGATGCCGTAGCCGAGCGCGGAGTCCTTGAGGACCACGACCAGCTGACCGACGAGCGCCGGGAGCATGGCGGTGAGCGCCTGGGGAAGCTCGATCGACCGGAGTACCTGTCCGGGTGTGAGTCCGACAGCGAGCCCAGCCTCGGCCTGGCCCTTGGGCAGACCGTGCACGCCGGAGCGCACGAGTTCGGCGATCACGGCCCCGTTGTAGAGCGTCAGCGCGGTGACCACCGCGGCGAGCGGGGCGTGCACGTTGGGCACCAGGTCAGAGGTGGCGAAGTAGCCGAAGTAGGCGAACACCATCATCAGCAGTACCGGGACCGCGCGGAAGAACTCGACGATGACGCTGCAGAACCAGCGCACCGGGCCGATCGGCGAGAGCCGGCCCATGCCGAAGAGCAGGCCGAATATCACCGCGAGGACGATCGAGATCCCCGCGGCAGTGAACGTGCCCTTGAGGCCGGGAATGAGATAGGACGTCCAGACCTCGGGGTCGATGACGAACGGCTCCCACATCGAGGCCTTGAGCTGGCCGGCCTCGTCGAACTTCAGGTAGACGAAGTAGGCGATCGCGATGGCGATGAGCGCGCCGATCACGGTGAGGATCCGGTGCCGCACCCGGGCCTTGGGGCCGGGGGCGTCGAACAGCACGGTCTGGGTACTCATCGCTTCACCGCCAGCTTCCGGGAGAGGGAGGTGGTCCCCAGGCCGATCGGCAGGGTGAGGACCACGAAGACCATGGCGAAGAAGAAGAACATCGGGAGGCTGGCGCCCTCGTTCTCGGTGATGATCTGCATCAGTCCGGCGGAGTCGCCGACGCCGATCACGGCCGCGACCGTCGAGTTCTTGATGAGCGCGATGACGACCGAGCCGAGCGGGGCGATGGCCCCGCGGAACGCCTGCGGCAGGATCACCTCGCGCAGGGACTGGCCGAAGCCCAACCCGATCGAGCGGGCCGCCTCGGCCTGGCCGACCGGCACGGTATTGATGCCCGAACGCAGGGCCTCGCAGATGTAGGCCGCGTGATAGACGGACAGCATGATCACAGCCCACCAGAAGGCATTGCGGGCGAAGTCGTCCGACATCGACAGCTGCATGATGAAGGACAGGCCCAGGATGCTGAAGACCATCAGCAGGGTCAGCGGCAGGTTTCGGAACGTGTTGACGTACGAGGTACCGATGCCCCGGAGGACCGCCACCGGGGAGACGCGGAGGATCGCGACGATCGTCCCCAGGATGAACGCACCGATGATGCCGAGCACTGAGAGCTGGATCGTGACCCAGACGGCCGCGAGGACGTCATACTCGGCGAACATATCGCCCATGGTCAACCTTCCTTAGGGAGGGCCTCGGCCTCCACACATCCGGGCCGGGATCACCGGCCGGGATGCGTGGAGACGACGACTACCGGATCAGATCAGGAGCAGGGGGCCGGCTCCGGCGGGTTGCCCGGCCCCGGAACGAAGCCGGCGGTGCCGAGCGTCTCGTCGAACGCGGTCTGCCAGCTGCCGTCGTCGATCATCTCGGTCAGGGCCTCGTTGATCTGCTCGCACTTGTCGACATCACCCTTCTGGATGCCGATGCCATACAGCTCCTCGGTGAAGGAGGCGCCGACGACCTTGAGCTGGCCCTGGTACTGCGGCTGCGCAGCGTAGCCGGCCAGGATCGTGTCATCGGTGGTCACCGCGTCCACGGCGTTGGACTGCAGCGCGGAGACACACTCGGAGTAGGTGCCGAACTCCTGCAGGTTGACGCCCGGGACCTGCTCCTGGAGCGTCTGCGCCGAGGTCGAGCCGGTCACGGAGCACAGACGCTTGCCCTCGAGGGACTCCGGGCCGGTGATGGACTCGTCGTCGACCCGGACCAGGAGGTCCTGACCTGCGATGAAGTACGGGCCGGCGAAGCTGACCTTCTCCTTGCGGGAGTCGGTGATGGAGTAGGTGGCGACGATCATGTCGACCTGGCCGGTCTCCAGCAGCGTCTCGCGCTGGGCGCTCGGCGCCTGGATCCACTGGATGTCGTCCGCGGAGGTGCCCATCTTCTCGGCCACGTAGCGTGCGACCTCCACGTCGAAGCCCGTGTAGTCGTTGCCCTCCTTCAGGCCGAGGCCTGGCTGGTCGTACTTGATGCCGATCTTCAGCTTGTCGCCGCCGTCGTCCGAGCTACAGGCGGCCAGGCCGAGGGCCAGAGTCACGGCCGCAGCAGCGGCACCGATCCGTCGGAATTTCATCTTTACTCCTCGTGGGGTGGGTGGATGAGTCGCGTACGGGTCCGCGTGCGGTCCCTGGGGGTCTAATTGGTGAGGATCTTGGACAGGAAGTCCTTGGCCCGCGAGCTCTGCGGGTTGGTGAAGAACTCGTCGGGGGTGGCCTGCTCGACCAGCTCACCGTCGGCCATGAAGACGACGCGGTCGGCGGCCTTGCGGGCGAAGCCCATCTCGTGGGTGACCACGACCATGGTCATGCCGGATTTGGCGAGTCCGGTCATCACGTCCAGGACCTCGTTGATCATCTCCGGGTCGAGGGCGGAGGTCGGCTCGTCGAACAGCATGACCTTCGGGTCCATGGCCAGGGACCGGGCGATCGCCACGCGCTGTTGCTGGCCGCCGGACAGCTGGGCCGGGTACTTGTCGGCCTGATGGTCGACGCCGACCCGCGCGAGCAGTTCCCTGGCCCGCTTCTCGGCCTCGTCCTTGCGCTGCTTACGGACCTTGACGGGCCCGAGCGTGACGTTCTCGAGGATCGTCTTGTGCGCGAAGAGGTTGAACGACTGGAACACCATGCCCACGTCCGCCCGAAGCTTGGCCAGCGCCTTGCCCTCGTCGGGAAGCGGCTTCCCGTCGATGGTGATGCTCCCCTCCTCGAAGGTCTCGAGACGGTTGATAGTGCGGCAGAGCGTTGACTTACCGGAACCGGAAGGCCCGATCACCACCACGACCTCACCTTCCTCGATGGACAGGTTGATGTCCTTGAGGGCGTGGAAGTCACCGAAGTGCTTGTTGACGCCTGAGATCTCGACCAGAGCCATGAGAGGAGCATAAACGCCACATGAGCCTCACGCCCGGAACTCGCCGCAAGGGGTAACGGTCGACATGCTTGCTTATCGACCGTACCGTTTTCCCATGGCGGTATCTGACGTGAAGGACTACGCCCATCTCAGCGCCGAGGACGTCGAGGCGATCGGCGCCGAACTCGACGCGATCCGCAAAGAGGTCGTCGACTCGCTGGGCGCGGACGATCGCCGGTACGTGCGCAACACGATCCGGCTCCAGCGCGGGCTGGTCGCCGGGGGCCGCGCGGTGCTGCTGTTCTCCGGGCACCGGCCCGCATGGGTTCTGGGCACCGGCCTGCTCGCGGCGGGCAAGATCATCGAGAACATGGAGCTCGGGCACAACGTCATGCACGGGCAGTGGGACTGGATGAACGATCCGGAGATCCACTCCACCACCTGGGAGTGGGACATCGTGGGCACCTCCGAGCACTGGAAGGCCACCCACAACCACCACCATCACACGTACACCAACATCATCGGCATGGACGACGACGTGGGCTACGGCGTGGTCCGCGTGACCCGCGATCAGCCCTGGCACCCCGCCTTCGGGCTCAACATCGTGTGGAACGCTGTACTCGCGTTCGCCTTCCAGTGGGGCGTGGGCGTGCAGCATCTGGAGATCGCTCCGGGCACCATCAACTCCTCGGGCTGGCCGGAGCAGAAGCGACGCATCGGCCAGTTCCTGCGCAAGGCCCGGCGGCAGGTCGGCAAGGACTACGTGTGGTGGCCGATGCTCTCCGGGGACGACTGGAAGACGACCCTCTCCGCGAACGCCACGGCGAACGTCATCCGCAACCTGTGGTCCAACGCGGTGATCTTCTGCGGCCACTTCCCCGACGGCGCCGACAAGTTCACGCTCGAGGACCTCGACAAGGAGACGCAGGCCCAGTGGTACCTGCGTCAAATGCTGGGCTCGGCGAACTTCACGGGCAGCCGGCTCACGCACTTCATGTCCGGCAACCTGTCGTACCAGATCGAGCACCACCTCTTCCCCACCCTGCCCTCGAACCGCTACGCCGAGCTGTCGGAGAAGGTGCAGGACGTGTGCCGGCGGTGGGATCTGCCGTACACGACGGGCCCGCTCTACCGGCAGTACTGGCAGTCCTGGCGCACGATCGCCCGGCTCTCGCTGCCGGACCGGTTCCTGCGGGCGACCGCAGACGACGCGCCCGAGACCAGGTCGGAGCGGATGTTCGCCGGGGAGCCCCGGACCTACGACGACCCCGAGGGTCCGCGATCCGGTCTCGTCACCGCCCTGCGGCACCACCGCGCCAGGAAGGAAACCGCCGTGTGAGTAGCGCCTACCCTGTGCGGTGTCGGCCGGAGATCCGGTGCCGTTCTGCCTCGGTCAGGCCACCCCAGACTCCGTAGAGCTCCTTGGTCTCCAACGCGAAGGTTCTACAGGTGTCGAACACTGGACAGACGGCGCAGACCTCTTTGGCCTCATCCTCTTTCTTCCGCCGCTCACCCTTCACCTCGTCCTCGAGACTGTAGAACAGGTCTTCGTGTCCGATACAGGCCGCGGCGTCTCGCCACGACCAGAAGTCGGCAGTGGGTTCGAGGTTCCTGTACCTGGGCATCATGCCTCCGTTTCCGCGAGCTGGAAGCCCTACCGTGGGCGCTGGAACTCCGGCTCGTTGTCCACGGTGTCATCCTGTCAGCGTTCGTCGGACTGTCGACCGAAAACCGGTGCGGACGGACGCCTACTGAAGGCCCACTCAGTCCGATAAGCAGGGGAAACACCGTCGCCCACGGACAAAAGTGAGAATAGACCAATCTGCTCAGGAGGCGGTGCGATCAGCGCGTGACGGCGGTCCTCGTCGTGGTCGTCGTCGTCGACCTGATGACCTCCGCCGCGCGCGAGGCCGCACCGTCCACTCCCCAGTTGTCGCGGATCCCCCCGGACGCCTGATCCAGGGAGCGCGCCACCTGATCACACACGGCGTGCGCTACAGCTGTAGGGCCGTCGCCGTAGCGCAGCACGGCCGCCCCATCGAACGCCCCGAGGGCGCCGGCGGTGGCGTCCTGCTCGCCGTACTCATGACGACGCGGGACCACCACCATGGGCACATTGGAGCAGGCCGCGTCCGCGACAGAGGCCTGTCCCGCGCACGTCACCACTACGTCCGCAGAGGTGAGCTCGTCCCACGGATCTTCGCGCCACACGCCGTCCGGGCCGCCCACCTCGAGCCACTCGGCCACGCCGAGGCGCTGCGCTGTCGAGCGCACCGCCCGCCAGAAGCGATGGTCACCGCTCGGGCCGGCACTGTTGAGATGAACCACCCGGGGTCGACGACGACCAGGCTCCCGCTCCCGGTCGCGCCCCTCGAACCGGGAGATCCCCCCGACCTCCCGTACCCGGCCCCGCGTGCCCGCAACGGTGGCCGGGTGCACGCCCGGCGGCCAGGCCGCCAGCAGTGTCTCGGCAGCGCGGCACCGCAGGACATGCGGTTCGTCGTCACGCAGGCCCGGGGGCAGGGTGCTCACCACGGGCGTGCCGGTCATGCGCGCGGCCAACGACATGGCGGGTGGGCCGTCCACCCAGACCGTCCTGGGGCGTGTCCGGTCGATCCACGTCACGGCGGCGCGGCGGGCGGACAGATCGATGTCGTCGGAGTCAGGCCCCACCTCTGTTCGCGTCGCAGGTAGATGAACCACACTGGACCCAGCCGGCCGAGTCCGCTCGTCGAACGGCCCGGCCAGCAGCATCGTCACCTCTTCCCCTCTGTCCCGGAGAGCGGCGACGACCGGCAGCACCCGGTTCAGGTGCCCCCGTCCACGGTTGTGGACATAGACGCCGATCATCGACAAGGCCCCCTCGCTGCGCCCGCGCCTAGTCTGCGCCCCGGATCGCGCCGAGGAGGGCGTCGCAGAACGCCGGGAGGTCGTCCGGGCTGCGGCTGGTGGAGATGCCGTCGTCGGTCACGAGCTCGGCGTCGACCCACTCCGCGCCCGCGTTGGTCAGGTCGGTTCGCAGGCTCGGGTACGAGGTGATGCGGCGGCCGCGGACGACGTCGGCCTCGATGAGCACCCACGGCGCGTGGCAGATCGCGAGTACCGGCTTGCCGGCCTCGACCATCTCGCGGACGAGGGTCAGGGCGTGCTGGTCCTGCCGCAGCGCGTCCGGGTTGGCCACACCGCCGGGCAGGACCAGGACGTCGAACTCCGCGGCGGAGGCGTCGGCGGTCGTGCGGTCCACGGGGTGGGTGCCGGCGGGGCTGAGGTGGTCGACGAGGCCGACCTCCCCGTCGTCGGTGCTCACCAGCACGGCGGTGTGGCCGGCGTCGGTGACGGCCTCCCATGGCTCGGTGAGTTCGACGCGTTCCACGCCTTCACCGGCGACGAGGGAGGCGACGGTACGGGTTTCGGTGGTTGCTTCCTGTGTCTCGGTCATCCCCCGAGGGTGAAGGCGGCGGGATCATATCGCAACCGGACGACGAGGGGTGGACCCCGACGCGTGGGTCCGGCACGATACCGGCATGGGACGTGGAGCGCGGACGGGACGAGGCAACCGGGGCGGCGGGCGCGGCTGCGGCTGCTCGTTGATCCTGCTGGTGTTGCTGCTGGTGGGGCTGGTGGCGGCCGCCGAGTTCGGCACGCGGTGGTACCTGGCGGACCGGGCCGAACGGGAGGTGTCGGTCAGGATCGACGCGCCGGCGGACGTGTCCTTCGGCCGGGGACTGCTGCTGTGGGAGCTGATCAGCTCCCGTTCCGCGGGGGAGGTCCACCTGACCTCGCCCGGCTCCGACACCGTGCCGCAGCTCGACGTGACGGCCCACTCGGTGACCCTCGTCGACGGCGCGCTGCACGCCGAGACCCTCGACGGCACCGCGGTGCTCGACGAGCAGCAGATGGTGGCGGCCGCGGCCCGGGGCGGTCCGGAGGGCTCGCCGATCGCGGGGCTGACGGAGGTGCGGTCGGTGCGACCGGACGCGGCGGCGGGTCTCCTGCGCGCGGACCTCGGCGGGATCGCCGAGATCGGGGTGGCGCCGGGCGTCACCGACGGGCGGCTCACGCTGCGGCCCGAGCAGACCGCGCTGCTGGGCTTCCCGCTGCCGGACGGCCTGTTCTCCGGCATCACCACGGTGGTCGACTCGGCGGTCGCCGACCTGCCGCAGGGCGTCGTGATCGAGGGCACCCGGGTCGTGACCGAGGGGCTCGAGGTGAGCCTCGGCGGACGCGACGTGGTGCTGGAGACGAACTAGACGGTTCGCGGAACGCAGAGCTCGGTCGGCTCGTCGCGGCCCCGGACCACCTCGAAGCCCGTGGACTCCCAGCGGCGCGCCTCGGCGGGGTCGGAGGCGGAGACGGCGGCGCCGGAGGCCAGGACCAGCCCGTCGCGGTCCTTGGCCAGGTCGCACAGTCGCGAGGCCTCGTTGACCGCGTCGCCGATCACGGTGTACTCGAAGCGGTCGTCCGAGCCGACGTACCCGGCCACCACGTCGCCGTAGGAGGCACCGATGCCGGCGCGGCAGTCCGGCACCCGCTCGGGGAGTCGCTCGGCCAGCGTGCGGGCGCACGCCACCGTGGCCGTGGCCGGGTCCACCATCGATCTGGGCGCGCCGAACACCACGAGCGCGGCGTCGCCGAGGAAGCTGTCGACGACGCCGTCGTACTCCTCCACGGTCTCCACGACCACGGCGAAGAACCGGTTGAGCACGTCGACCACCGCGGCGGCCTCGGACCGGGTGGCCATCTCGGTCGAGCCGATGAGGTCCACGAACACCACCCCGACACGCGAGTCGCGCCCGCCCAGCTCGGGGTCGTGCAGCTCGGCGGCCTCGGCCACCTCGCGCCCGACGTGGCGGCCGAACAGGTCGCGCAGCCGCTCGCGCTCCTGCAGTCCGGCGGCCATCTGGTTGAATCCGCGCTGCAGTTCGCCGAGCTCGGTGCCGTCGTACACCACGACGCGCCGCGACAGGCGCCCCGCGGTGACGTCCTCCATCGCCCAGCGCACGCTGC
The DNA here is from genome assembly GCF_053645265.1 of Dietzia sp. NPDC055343. Lineage (NCBI taxonomy): Bacteria > Bacillati > Actinomycetota > Actinomycetes > Mycobacteriales > Dietziaceae > Dietzia > Dietzia sp. NPDC055343. The sequence goes on from NZ_JBSHMJ010000024.1 coordinate 45,187, forward strand.
GCAGCGGGCCGAGCATCGAGCCCGTCGACAGGGAGACCAGCAGGAATCCGGCCAGGAGGGAGGTGGCGGACAGGACGATGATGACGACGACGAGGCGTTCCAACGTGAGTGCCCGACCGGCCAGTGTGTAGATCGCCACGATGATCAGACCTGCGATCGGCACGCCGCTGCCCAGGGCCCACGCCACCCGGACCCGCGTCATGGCCCCGAGGAAGCGGGCCCGCGGCGCCGTTCCCGTGGACAACGCGACCGCGGCGACCGGGCGCAGGCCGAAGTCGGTGAACAGGAACGCCGCACCGCACACGACCATCCCGGAGAAGACGATGGTGAAGCCCACCACCGGGATCGCCGCCGGGTCGATCACGCCGAAGGCCGTGGTGATGAGCGCGGCGCCGAGGATCCACAGGAAACCCTGGATGAGCGTCACCCGTCCGGGCAGGCGCAGTGTCCGAGCCCGCTCGCGGTCGGTGGGATCCCGGCCGTCGAGGAACCAGCGCACCCGGCGGAAGACCACAGCGCGCACCCACACCAGGCCGAGGATCGTGGCCAGCCCCACGTAGACGGGCACGATCACCGCGTTGGGCCACAGGAACCGCGAGGACAGCAGGTGGGGCCCGGGAAGCACGAACAAGATGAGCACCGCCGCGACCGCGATGCCGACCAGGTTGGAGCCGAGCAGCGTCAGTACCAGCAGGACCCGCACCCGGAGCGCGCGCAGACGGGCGGACTCGCGTTCGCGTCCGAGCAGCACCGAACCCAGCTCCGGGCGGCGCAGCAGGGACAGGTCGAGGCGCATGGTGACTCATCGTGCCACCGCGCGGCGTGCGAGGCGACGGTCTCGTGATGCTCTCCGTCACACATGTGGGAAGCGGGGGCCCGCGACGAGTAGGGTGTGGGCAGTCGGTCCGCACCACGCTTGCCTCGGACCGAGCGGCTGGTCGACCTCCCGTGGTCGCGCACCGGGCGCATCCGCCGATAAGGCGGTGCGACATCCGCGAGCGCGCCGGGCAAGACGCCCCCATCTATGTACGGAGCTTTCTCCTTGTCACGTTCTTTCGCCGATCTCGGCGTTCCTTCCCCCCTGCTCGACGTCCTCGGCGGCGCCGGCATCGTCACCCCCACGCCCATCCAGGACGCCACCCTCCCCGACGCACTCGCCGGGCGGGACGTGCTGGGCCGCGGCCGCACAGGCTCCGGCAAGACCTACGCGTTCTGCATCCCGCTGGTCGCCCGCCTGGCCGCCTCCGGCGGTAAGCGCAAGAAGGGCGCCCCGCGCGGGCTCATCCTCGCCCCCACCCGCGAGCTGGCCCGTCAGATCGACGAGACGCTCGCCCCGCTGGCCGCCGCGATGGGCATGCGCACCACCGTGATCTTCGGCGGCGTCTCGCAGGGCCGTCAGGTCGATGCGCTCAACCGCGGCGTGGACATCGTCGTGGCCTGCCCCGGCCGGCTCGAGGACCTCATGGGGCAGAAGCACTGCAGCCTGGCCTCGACCGAGGTCACCGTCCTCGACGAGGCCGACCACATGGCCGACCTCGGCTTCCTGCCGGGCGTCACCCGCATCCTGTCGGCCACCCCGAAGGGCGCCCAGCGGCTGCTGTTCTCCGCAACCCTCGACGAGGGCGTGAGCAAGCTCGTCGACCGGTTCCTGGTGGACCCGGTCGACCATTCCGTCGACGACGGCTCCGCCACCCCCGGGCCGACCTCCCACTACGTGCTGCGCGTGACCTCCGACGACCGCGTCCGCGCCCTGGCCGATCTGGCCGGCGCGTACGAGCGGACCGTCATGTTCACCCGCACCAAGCACGGCGCCCGGCGGCTGGCCAAGCAGCTCACCGGCCGCGGCGTCGCGAGCGTGGACCTGCACGGCAACCTCTCGCAGAACGCCCGCGTGCGAAACCTCGACGCCTTCTCCTCCGGTGAGGCGACCGTGCTCGTGGCCACCGACATCGCCGCGCGCGGCATCCACGTCGACGACGTGGGGCTGGTCGTGCACTCCGACCCGCCGGCCGAGCACAAGGCGTACGTTCACCGCTCGGGCCGCACCGCCCGCGCCGGCGCCGTGGGCACCGTCGTGACCGTGGCGACCCAGGACCAGGTCGGCGAGGTGCGCGGCCTGCTGCGCGCTGCCGGCGTGACCGCCGGGGAGATCGTCCTGCCCGAGGGCGACGACGCCGGCGCCGCGCTCGCCGACGCTCCCGAGCCGCCCCCGCACGTCCCGGGTGGCGCCGGTGGCGGCGACAGCGCGGCCGAGCCGCCGTCCCGCCGGAACCAGGCACGTCGCGGCCGCGGCCAGAGCCGGCAGCAGCAGAACCGCCAGCGTCAGCAGGGCGGGGAGCGCGGCCAGGGCCGCGAGCAGAATTCAGACGGGTCGGGCGGTACGGGTGGCCCTCGTCGTCGTCCTCGTCGCCCCCAGAACGGCGGCGGCCAGGGCTCGGGCCGTCAGGGTTCGGGCCGGCAGGGCTCCGGCGCGCAGCAGTCCGTCGGCCAGGCCTCGGGCCAGGGCCGGGGCGGCGCCGGCGGCGGTTCAGGCAGCGGACGTCGTCGCTCCACCCGCGCGGCGGGCTGAGCCTGCGGATCGCGTGTGGTCCGCGGCTACCGCGGCCGTCAGCCGAAGATCGTGATGGACTGGCGGCTGATCGCGGCGAGCTCACCGCCGGGCAGCCAGAGCATGGCGTGCGTGTGCGCGTAGCCGTCGCGGGCCGAGTCGGTCGTGGCGCGGTAGGCGAAGTCAGTGGTGCCGGGGACGGACTGCGGGCCGATCTCCGCGATCAGCTCGAGGGTCCAGGTGAGGCTGCTGCCGGGCGCGAAGCCGTCGAGCATCTGCAGGGGCGCGGGCGGCCAGGCGTCGGCCAGTAGCACCAGATGCTCCTCGGCGAGGTGCTGCGGCTTCTCGCGCAGTCCGGTCCAGCCGGAGATCTCGTGGCTGTCCGAGCCGCTGAACGGCATCTGGCCGCCGACCTGGCGTAGCTCGACGAACTGGTAGAACTCGGGCGTGAGCTTCTCGATGTAGGGGAACGCCTCGATCGACGAGGGCTCGGGCAGCGCCGGTGCCCCGTGCGTCGGCGCGACCGACAGCGCCGACTCGCGGTGCTTGCCGAACGCCGCCAGCGCGGTGGCCACCACCTCACCGGACTGACGCAGCGTGGCCTGGCACTGGGTCACGTTCGAGCCGACGCGCAGGACCCCCGCCTCCAACTCGACCGGTCCGGGCGTGGCGGGGCCGACGAAGGACACGGTGATGGACCGCAGCGGCGGCACGGTGTCGGGCTTGCCGGTGGTGGCGGACAGCTCGGCGATCCGGCCCTTCATCGCCGCCAGCAGCAGCGCTCCGGTGAGACCTCCGAAGATGGCCCGGCCCTGGGTCCAACCGGACTCGACCTCGATCGTCCCGCCTTCAGCGGCGGCCTCCACCATGCTCGTCAGCGACATGCGGCCCAGTCTGCCAGTGCCGACTCAGCGCGCCGCTCGGGCCCGTCGTTTGCGCAGACCGGCGAGCGCCGTGGCCAGGCCCGGCATGGGCGGGGCCAGCGCGAACATCTTCTCGCTGCGGGTCTCCGGGGCGTCGTCGGAGGTGCGGCGCAGGTAGCGGTCCGGCAGGGACAGTCGCGCGATGGTCCGCCACGCCTGCAGATACTGTTTCCCCAGCGGGCCGGTCACGTATGGCAGGTCGTACCGCTCGCACAGGTCGCGGACCTTCAGTGAGATCTCCGAGTACCGGTTGGACGGCAGGTCGGGGAACATGTGGTGCTCGATCTGGAACGACAGGTTGCCCGACATGAGGTTCATGACCGGGCCGCCGTCGAGGTTGGCGCTGCCGAGCATCTGACGCAGGTACCACTCCGCCCGGGTCTCGGTCTCTACATCCGTCAAGGTGAATTTCTCGGCACCGTCCGGGAAGTGCCCGCAGAAGATCACCGCGTTGGTCCAGATGTTGCGGATGATGTTGGCGGTGACCGCCGCGGTGAGGGCCTGGCGGCCGCCCGGCCCGGCGAGGACGGGGAAGAGGATGTAGTCCTTGAGGACCTGCTTGCCGGCCTTGGCGAGGAACCGGCGGGCGCGGCGCCGCTCCTCCGGGGCTTCGGTCGAGCCGGGCAACGCGGCAGCCAGGCTCACCGCCTGCAGCCCGATGCCCCATTCGAATCCCGCCATGAGAAGGGTGTTGACCAGCACGTTTGCTGAGTACCGCGGCTTCCACGGCACGTCGCGGGTGACGCGCAGGACGCCGTATCCCACGTCGTCGTCCATCCCGATGATGTTGGTGAACTTGTGGTGCAGGTGGTTGTGGGTGTGCTTCCAGTCGGCCGCGTTGCCGACGAGGTCCCATTCCCACGTGGTGGAGTGGATCTCGGGGTCGTTCATCCAGTCCCACTGGCCGTGCATGATGTTGTGGCCGAGTTCCATGTTCTCGAGGATCTTGGCCACCGCCAGCACGCCGGTGCCGAGCGCCCACACGGTGCGGTTACGGGCCCCGAAGTACAGCAGCGCGCGCGAGGAGATCTCCAGACCGCGCTGCAACCGGATGATGCTGTGGACGTACCGGTAGTCGCGATCCCCACGAGATTCCAGGACCTCGGCGCGGATCGCGTCGAGCTCCCGTCCCAATTCCTCGATCTGTGCTTGATCGAGGTGGGCGTACTCACCTACTTCGGAGATCGCCATGACCCGAGCCTAAGCCTCCTCGGTGCCCGCGGCTACTGCTACGGCCTCCGGGTGGGGCCGTTCGTGACGACCCTCACGCGGGCGAGCCACTTCAGTCACTCCAGGCCCGCCGCAGCACCTCGAGCGAGCCGTGGGCACGCTCTGGCGACGAGCCGATCGGGGCGATCATCAGCTCGTCGGCGCCCGCACGGTGCGCGAACTCGGTGAGGTAGTCGCGCACCGTCGCGCCGTCGCCGCATGCGGTGTAGCTGATCATGTGGAGGATCTGCTGGCCGCCGGCCGACTCCATGACCATGTCGAGTTCCTCGTCGGTGAAGTTCCGACCCCGCCCGGCCATGAGCCTGACTCGCTGGCGGCGGTACCAGTGCAGCTCCTGCTCGGCACGCGCGGCGTCGTCGTCGGCCACGACATTGACCGCGGCGATCATGTACGGCTCGGACAGCTGCTCGCTGGGCTGGAACCGCTCGCGGTAGACGGCGGAGGCCTGCTCCAGGGCGTCCGGCGCGAAGTGCGAGGCGAAGGCGTACGGCAGCCCGTACGCCGCGGCGAGCTGCGCGCCGAACAGCGAAGATCCGAGGATATAGAGGGGCACCTTGGTGCCGCGGCCGGGCACCGCCACGATCCCCCGCGTGCGGGCCATGTCGCTGGGCGAGTCGCCGAGGAAGGCCTGTAGCTCGCGCACGTCGTCGGGAAAGGTCTCGGCGGCGGACGGCTCCCGACGCAGCGCGCGCAGGGTCTGCGGATCGGTACCGGGTGCTCGGCCCAGGCCCAGGTCGATCCGGCCCGGGTGCAGTTCGGCAAGGGTGCCGAACTGCTCGGCGATCACGATCGGCGAGTGGTTGGGCAGCATCACACCGCCGGAGCCCAGCCGGATGGTCGAGGTCTGCGCGGCGATGTGAGCCATGAGCACCGCCGGCGCGGAGGAGGCGATGGACGGCATGTTGTGGTGCTCGGAGTACCAGACCCGCTCGTAGCCGAGCTCCTCCGCCTTCTGAGCCAGCGCGACCGAGTCCTGCAACCCCTCCCCGACGGTCTGGCCGGGGCGAACGGATGCGAAGTCGATGACGGACAGGGGCAGAGCGCGGAAGTCAGAGGCGGGCATACCCCATGCAACCCGCCCCCTCGGCCGGCTATTCCGGGCAGCGGTGGTGCCGCACGGCACACTGGGGGCATGCCTGATGCAACCGAGCCGAGCCCCGCCGATCCCGCCAACACGGTCGCCCGTCTGGTGTCGCTGCTGCGGGAGGCGAGTCCGCTGGTGCACTGCCTGACCAACTCGGTGGTCCGCGAGGTCACGGCGGACGTGCTGCTCGCGGCGGGTGCGGCTCCGGCCATGGTCGACCACCCGGCCGAGGCCGGCGACTTCGCGTCGATCGCCTCGGGCGTGCTCGTCAACGTCGGCAACCCGACGAGCGAGCAGATCAAGGGCATGCACGCGGCCATCGCGTCGGCGCGCGAGCACTCCACGCCGTGGGTGCTGGACCCGGTCGCGGTGGGCGGCCTGACGCTGCGCACGGGCCTGGCCACCGGCTGGCTCGACCACTCCCCCGCGGCTATCCGGGCCAACGCCTCGGAGATCGTGGCGCTGGCCGGGGCGGGCGCGGGCGGCCGCGGCGTGGATTCCACCGCCACCGTCTCCAGCGCGCTGCTGCCGGCGCTCGAGTTGTCCGCCCGCACGGGTGGCACGGTCGCGATCTCGGGCGACAGGGACCTCGTCATAACCCAGACCGACGGGCCCACCCGGGCGACCTGGATCGACTCTGGCCATCCGCTGCTGCAGAAGGTCATCGGCACCGGCTGCGCGCTGGGCGCGTTGACGGCCGGCTATCTCGCGGTCGCGCGCTCGACGGACATCTCCGATCACTCCGCCGTGGTGGCCGCCCACGCCCACATCGGCGCCGCGGGGGCGGCCGCGGGCACCGTGGCGATGGGGCCGGGCTCGTTCGCGATGGCGTGGCTGGATGCGTTGTACTCGTTGGAGCCGGAGCAGATCGCCGAGCTCGCGGTGCTGACGATCGCCGATACCGAGTGAGCTCGCCGGCCGCGCGGCGCCGCATCGCCGAGGCGACCGACTGGCGCCTGTACCTGGTCACCGATCCGCATCTGGGCGGCGGGCGGGACGCGGTGCCGGGAATCGTGGCCGAGGCGGTGCGCGGCGGAGTGGGCGTGGTCCAGGTGCGAGATAAGGAGTGCGACGACGACGAGTTCGCCGCCCACGCCGCCGCCATCGCCGCGGCGGCGGATCGCGCCGCGTCCGAGGTGGGCCGCCGCGTGCCGGTGTTCGTCAACGATCGGCTCGAGGTGGCGCGCGAGCTGGGCCTGCACCTGCACATCGGTCAGCGGGACGAGCCGTTGGCGCGCGCCCGGGCGACGCTGCCGGACGAGCTGATGCTGGGACTGTCGATCGAATCGGACGTGCAGTTGGTCGAGGCGCTCGCCGATCCGGCCGTGGCCCCGGACGTGATCGGGGTGAGCCCGGTGTGGTCCACCGCCACCAAGACCGACACCGCCCCTGCGCTGGGGGTACAGGGCGCGGACCGGATCGCGCGGGTGGCCGCCGACGCCGCGGTGCGGTCGGTGGGCATCGGCGGGGTGGGGCCGACCAACGTCGCCGATCTCGCGACCACCGCGCTGGACGGGGTGTGCGTGGTCTCGGCCATCATAGCCGCCCCGGACCCGCGCGCGGCCGCCGCGGATCTGCTCTCCCGCTGGGAGACCGGCCGCTGAACCCGCTGACCTGCGGTGCCCTGAACGCGACGAGCAGGGCACCGCAGGTCAGGGGCCCTGCCCGTCAGGCAGCCGTAGGTCACGTGGCCGTGGCCTTCCTTGTTCCCTTTTCGGATTCGAGCGAGTCCCGACCCGGCTCAGCGTATTTTCGAGGCCATGAGCCGTAAGCCACTCGAGATCACCCTGGTCGAGTTCCCCAGCACCTCCATGTCCGCCACCTCCGACTTCCTGGAGAAGGTGTGCGGGTGGACCCCCACCGTGTACGGGCCGTCGTACAGCAACCTGGTCGGCGGCGGGATCGACGTGGGGGTGCAGGGCGACGCCCACGAACAGTCCCCGGCGCCGCTCATGGTGATCCGGGTGAGCGACCTCGACGAGGCCCGCGAGCAGGTCGAGGCCGCCGGGGGCGTGGTGACGTTCGGCCCGTTCGATTTTCCCGGCGGCCGACGTTTTCACTTCCGCGAGCCCGGCGGGAATGAGATGGCGATGTGGGTGGCGGTGACGCGACCCGACCCGCCGACAGAGTAAGGCCCGCTCACCGCTGTTCACGTTCGACCGGCAACCACAGTTCGCACGTGGCGGTGCTGAAGTTGTCGGCATGCTCGAGCACGGTGAGGATCGACGGCCCGGGCCGCAGGCGCCACGGATTGGATGGGAACCACTCCGTGGCGGTGGCCGCCCACATCCGCTGCAGCGCGGCGGGGTGCTCGCCTGAGGAGCGAAATATCGCCCAGGTGCCCTCGGGCACGTCGATGGAGTCGAGGTCGGTGGGGATCGGGGTGTCGACGACGACGGCGACGCCGTGCAGATACGTGAGTTCGGCTCCTTCCGTGTAGTCGGGATCGACGTCGGTACTGACCTGCAGGATGCCGCCGGGTTCGGTGTCGGCGAGTTCTTTGAGTCGGGCGTGTTCTGCGGGCGGGATCGACTCGACGTGTGCGCGGATGTGCGGGTTCACGCCCTCGTGGATGAGTGGCACGCGGGCGGCGTGGCCGATCAGGCGGAAGGCGTGGTGGTCGATGATGCGGGCGTCCATGGGGATGCTCCCTTCAACGGTCAGGCGGAACCTGAGTACGGGTTGGCTGCGAAGGGGCCGCCGTCCCGGCGGACCGCACCGTGGCTGACTCCGTGGACGGCGCGGAATGCCCGGCCGAATGCCTCGGTCGAGCCGTAGCCGTAGCGGACCGCGATAGTGAGCAGATCCTCCTCGCCCATCACGTCCGCCGTTGCGACGGTCATCCGGCGTCGGCGCAGATACTCGGAGACGGGCATCCCCGCGAGGGACGAGAACATGCGGCGCAGGTGATAGTCAGTGGTCCCGGACGCGGTGGCGATCGCCTCCACGTCGAGTTCGCCGGCCAGGTTGTCCTCGATCTCGTCGACGAGGCGGTTGAGGATCTCGATCACGTGTGACTCCCTTCGCCGTCGACTCTGCTCGGAATCGGCTCGGGGCGCCCGACTTCTCCGGACCGGTTCAGTCGGCCGGACGGAACCCCTCCGGCAACTCCACGCGGGTGAGCTTGTCCGGGTTGGCGTGGAACCAGACCCGCGTGACCCGGCCGTCCGTCGCACCGACCTGACCGATCCGCAGGACGCCCCGCGAGACCACGACCAGCGCCGTCTCCCCGTTGACGTCGACGGGCGCGATCATGCCGTTGGCGAGCTCGGCGGCCTTGACCAGGAAGTACGCGGTCTTGCGCGCGCCCACGATGTCGCGGCGGGCGGCGTTGACCTTGCCGTCGCTGTCCGAGACCACACGGGCGTCAGCAGTGAGAGCGGCGATGGTCGCGTCGAGATCCCCCGACATGACGGCCTCGACCAGCTGGCCGATGAGTTCGTCCGAGGCCCGCTCGGGCGGGCGCAGGTCGGTGTCGAGACGGTGCCGGGCCCGGCTCACCCACTGGCGGACCGTCGGCACGGCGGCTTCGAGGATCTCCGCGATCTCGGAGTAGGGCAGCTCGTAGGCCTTCCGCAGGACGAACGCCGCCCGATCGGTGGGCCCTAACTGCTCGTAGGCCAACAGGACCGCGATCCGCAGATCGTCCCGGCGCTCGGCGGCGTTTTCGGGCAGCAGCGCGGTGTCGACTGGCTCGGGCAGCCACGCGCCCGTGTATGCCTCACGCTGACGACGGCGCAGCCGGTCCAGGCACAGTCGCGTGGTGACGGTGGTCAGCCAGGCCTCGGGATTGTCCGGGACCTCGCCGCTTGCCGATTCCACCGATCCCAGCGCGACCAGCCGGGCCAGGGCCTCGTCGGCGGCCTCCTCCGCGTCCGCCCACGTGCCGGTGAGGCGATAGCCGATCCCGAGCAGCCGGCCACGCACGCGCTCCAGCTCCGCCCGTTCGCGCAGCGCGGTCAGCTCGGGCGCACGGGATCGATGTCGCGCTCCTCGACGCCCTTCAGCGAGCGCGGGTCCAGCCTCGTGGCCACGGCGATCCGATTCCATGCGTTGATGGTGACGATCTCCATGAGCAGCTGTCCAGCCCCGGATTCCCCGCGATGTCGGACGACCTCGGCCCAGAGCACGTCCGGGACGGATTCCTCGCCGTCGATGTGGGTCACGGCGTCGGCGAACCGTGCCACCACCCGCTGGTCCTCGGGCAGTTCGTCGGCGCGGGAGCTCGCGAGCTCGGCCGCGAGGATCCGCGAGTCATCCCAGCCGTCCTTGCGGGCGTCGCGGCGGTGCATGGCCGTGCAGTAGCGGCAACCGTTGACCGCCGAGACGCGGAGCCTGATGAGGTGACTGTCGGCTCGTGAGACACGAGCCCTCGTGTAGGCCTCCATCGCCACCATGGGCGCCATCGCACCCGCGCTGATCTTCTTGCGTCTTTGTGCACTCATATCCCTTCGACGCACGGGCGCCCCGAAACGTGACAGTCGCGCACCGGGGCGGGGGCTGTGGGCGCGACTACGCTGGGAATCCACCGCCCCGACCGAGGAGCTCCAGTCATGACCGAGCCCAGCAGCCCCGACCCCACCGGCCCGGAGCCGGTCCCCGCACCCGACCTACTGCTCTCCGACGCCGAGCGCCTGCACGCGCTGACGGCGCTCGGCGACCACTACGCGGCGGGCCGCCTGGACGACTCGGAGTTCCACGCCCGGTCGGGTGACGTGGCCGCGGCCCGCACCCTGCGCCAGCTCCGCGGGTCCTTCAGCGATCTGCCCGGCGGGATGCCGCTGACCTCGGTCGACGGCATGATCGTCCAGTCGGCCATCACCGCCGACGGGGTGGGCGCGGGCGGGGTGGTGGCGTCGTCGTCGGGCGCTTCTTCCAGTCAGGTTCCGGCGCACCGGGACGTCGACGCGGAGCTGGCGGAACTGCGCAAGCGCGGCAAGACCATCGAGGCGCTGGACGGCGTCGTGGTGGGCGTGACGCTGGTGTCGTTCCTCATCCTGCAGTTCGTGGTGGGCTGGAACTTCGCGTGGATCGTGTGGCCGTCGCTGGCGCTGACGCTCGGCATCCCGCGGCTGATCCTGCGCTACAACGACGACGACGAAGCCACCTACGAGAAGCTCAAGAAGGCCGACCAGAAGGCGCGCGAGGACCGGCTACGCGCGGCGAACGACCGGATCCGCGAGCTGGGCGACGGGCGCGAGGGCCGCGACTGACACAGCGGGCCGGCGGGACGCCTCAGGTGTCCTCGAGCGCGACGCCCTTGCGCTCCGGCAGGGTGAAGGCCGCCAGGGCGGCGACGACGAAGGCCGCCGCGAACACGGCGAAAACCGTCACCGTGTCCCCCGCATCGAGCAGGAACGGCACGAGCAGAGGCGCGATGATGGAGGCGATTCGCCCGAATGCCGCGGCTGCGCCGGTGCCCGCGCCGCGGGTCGAGGTGGGGTAGAGCTCCGGGCCGATCGCGTACAGCGCTCCCCACGCGCCGAGGTTGAAGAACGAGAGCGCCATACCCGCGGCGATGATCGTGGCCGGGGAGTCGGCGAGTCCGAACAGACCGGCGGCCACGGCGGAGCCGGCGAGGAAGACCGCGAGCGTGATGCGACGGCCCCACACCTCGATGAGCCAGGCCGCGACCGCGTAGCCGGGCAGCTGGGCCAGCGTGATGATGAGGGTGTACCCGAAGGATTTGACCAGGTCGAAGCCCTGGGCGACGAGCAGGCTGGGCAGCCAGATGAACGCGCCGTAGTAGGAGAAGTTGATCCCGAACCACACGATCCACAGCGCTCCGGTGCGACAGCGCAGGCGCGGGGACCAGATCGACTCGAGCGGCTCCTCGGCGACCGATCCCGATGCGCGCTTTCGGTCGGCCCCGGCGGAGGGCTCGAGACCGGCTGCCTCCTCGAACTCGCGGACCACGTCCTCGGCCTCGGCGTGACGGCCCTTCGACTCGAGGTAGCGCACCGACTCGGGCAGCCCGAACCGCACGACCATTGCGTAGGCGGCGGGGACGAGGCCGATGGCCAGGGCCCAGCGCCAACCGGCGTCGCTGGCCGGCACCACGAAGTAGCCGATCACGGCGGCCATGATCCAGCCGACGGCCCAGAAGCCCTCGAGGATCACCACCACCCGGCCGCGGATCTTGCGGGGCGCGAACTCGCTGACCAGCGTGGACGCGACCGGCAGTTCGGCGCCCAGGCCGAGTCCCACGATGAAGCGCAGCACGATGAGCATAGCGATGCCCGTCGACAGCGCCGCGGCGCCGGTGGCGATGCCGTAGACCAGCAGTGTGGCGGCGAAGACCTGGCGGCGGCCGATCCTGTCGGCGAGCAGCCCGCCGAACGCCGCGCCCAGGGCCATGCCGACGAACCCGATGGAGCCGATCCACGACAGCTCGGTGGGCGTGAGCGACCAGTGGACGGCCAGCGCCGCCATGACGAAGGAGATGAGTCCGACGTCCATGGCGTCCAGGGCCCAGCCGAGGCCCGAGCCGAGCAGCAGCTTCCGATGCTTGCGGGTGAACGGCAGGCCGTCGAGCCGCTCCGTGCGAGTGGTCATGGTCGTGACGCTACTCCGCCTCTCGGACAGGTCGGTCGACCGTCCTGACCAGCCAAAGTCGCCGACAGATTCGTCCAGGCACCAGGCGCGACGATCGGCTTCACCGATGCGGGCGCGCGCCGCGGGCCGGTTCCCTGTCAGACCCGTCTGCGATGCTGCGCCGCGTGGACCGGGTCGATGGGTTGAGAATGTTCCGGCGGTTGATTCCCCGCCGGTGGAAGCGCGTGGTCGGAATCGCCGTGCTTATTGGAATGGTGGCGCGTCCGGACCTCGCGGCGCAGGCGGCGTCGTGGGTCTGGGAAGAGCGCGCCCAGCGGATGGTCTCGATCATGTCGGACACCTTCCGTCCGGAAGCCCTGCCCGGCTTCTGAGCGGCACACTGGAGACGGCAGGGCCGGCGTCACGCTGGCCACCGGTAACCCGATAGGAGTCGCCATGTCCGCCACGCCCCTCGAGAACGATGTCCGCGAACTGCTCCTCAAGCCCAACCCGGCCGTGATGGCCACCGTCCGCAGGGACGGCTCGCCGGTCACCGTGCCCACCTGGTACCGGCTGGTGGGAGACCGGATCCTGCTCAACCTGGATAAGAGCCGCGTGCGGCTGCAGCACATCCAGCGGGACCCGCGGGTGGCGCTGTCAGTCATGGAGGCCGGCAACTGGACGACACACGTGAGCATCCAGGGCCGGGTGGTGGAGATCATCGACGACCCGAACCTGGAGGGGATCGACTCGCTCGCGCAGCACTACACCGGTCAGAACTACTTCAACCGGGAGGATCCGCGCGTGGACGTCCGGGTCGAGATCGACCGCGTGCACGTGTGGGGCGATCTCGCCCGCTCCTGACCTCCGAGGGCGGTGTCAGGCCCGGTCTGCGACTCCGGAGTGCTCGGCGCAGTGCGCGCAGCAGTAGATGGTGCCGTCGACCTCCACACCGTGGCCCAGGATCCGGCAACTGCAATGCGAGCAGGTCGGCGCCATCGCGTGGGCCGCGCACTCGAAACTGTCGAACGTTCCGGATCTGTCGCCCTGGGTGAGGGTGAAGGCCTTGTCGTAGTCGTTTCCGCAGGTATCGCACTTAGCCATGTCCGCCTCCTCGGCTCGTAGGTTCGGCGCTTGGCGCCAACGTAGGTGCGGCCTGTGCCCCTCACAACCGGTCGGGGGGACGTGGGTCGATCCCGGTCCGAGACGACGACGAGCAGCCCTACCCTGTGAGGGCGCTCACTCGCCTGGGAGCCACCACGTCGGTGCCGAGTCCGGCGCCCTGAGACCTCCGGAGCCCTGCATGTCCGATCGTTATCCCCTCGCCGAGCTCGACAAGCTGCCCGAGGACCTGCGCGAACGCATCCTCGCCGAGCAGGAGAAGGCCGGGTTCATCCCCGAGGTGTTCTTGATGTTCGGCCGCCGCCCAGCGGAGTCGCGGGCGTTCTTCGCCTACCACGACGCGCTGATGGAGCGTGAGGGCTCGAACATGTCCAAGGCGGACAAGGAGATGATCGTCGTGACCATCTCCGGGCAGAACAACTGCCAGTTCTGCGTGGTCGCGCACGGCGCCATCCTGCGGATCGTCAAGAAGGACCCGTACATCTCAGACCAGTTGGCCGTGAGCTACCACAAGGCGGATCTGACGCCGCGTGAGCGCGCGATCTGCGATTTCGCGACCAAGGTCAACCTGCGTTCGGACGAGTTGTGCGACGCCGACTACGACGCGCTCTACGAGCACGGGCTCGACTCGGAGGACGCCTGGGACATCGCCGCCATCACGGGCCTATTCGGTCTCAGCAACCGGCTCGCCAACGCCTCGGAGATGCGTCCGAACCCGGAGTTCTACGTCATGGGCCGTATCCCACGGCAGAAGTGACCAAATGCTGACGGCCGGCGCGCGGCACAATCACGCGCGCCGTCCGTCTGCGAATGTACTACCGAATGTGTTCGGCGTCAGCCGTTCTCGGTGACGACACCGCACGCGATGCGGCTGCCGCCGTCGCCGGCCATGTGCGTATCTTCGTCCGGCCCGTCGGGCGCGTAGCGCTCAGGGATGTTGGCCAGGTTATCCGACTTCTCGTGGATCATCACGGCCGATCCGTCGTCGTCGAGGAGCTGGTCGCGGTCCAGTCGATCGGTGAACGTGACGATCTCAGCGGTTCCGTCGTCGGCCACGTAGAGGGGTGGCAGATCGCCGGCGTGATTCGGGTGGACGGCCTCGTCGTCGTCTCCCTTCAGGTGACCCCCTGCGGACAGGAACGCTCCGCGCTCGCCGGGGTCACTGGGGTTCTCGCTGTCGGGTTCACACACACCGGTGGTATGGATGTGCAGGCCGTGGAAACCGGGCGGCAGGTCCATCGCCTTGGCGGTGACCATGGTGCCGCCGTCCACCTCGGCGAACTCGACAGTGCCGCGCGACTCGCCCTCGGGAGTGACCAGGTCAGCGATGGCAAACCGCTCACCCTCGTCGGAGTCGGCGACCTCCGAGGAGGTATCACTCTGCGGCGTGACCTCGCCCTGGGCGGCCGGCGAATCCTCGCCGGTCCCGCAGGACGCCGCCAAAAGCGCGGCCGCGGAGAGTGCGACGAATGTAGAACTACGGCGGAAACGTCGTGCTGAGGTCGTGGTGCGTGGAGTCATCGAAGGGCCTCCTCGTCGGCGGTGCTACAGCGCCCCCGCGGCGCCGGTGGCGGCCACGGTACCGACCCTCAGCAGCGGTGCAACCGTGAACGCAGCGGAGTGGACGGAACCTCACCGGCGAAGCCGATTGTGGAGCTACCACAAAGTAAGGAAGCCTTACCTCAAACTGCCGGCGAGTCGTACGTTCGTCCGGCTGATAGTCGGACTCACGTCCCACTTGATGGCCGCGGCGCGGTCCGCTCTCGGACGGAAATCTCTTGTGCCACGTGCTGTCTCACCTGCACAAGGTCTGTACACGCGTACACATCGCTCTCTGAGTGATGTTCGTTACAGAAAGTTTTCCAAAGGCTTGCACTTGCGTGACCGGCGCTGCATACTCTTCTCAGCGCCAACTCAGAAAGAGCGAGGCGCAACCCCTCCCCCTCGAGCCGCCTCGGCTCATTCCCTCGCAAGAAAGGGTTCATCATGAACCAGCTCTACTTCGCCATGGCCACCGTGCAGGCCTTCTTCTCCGAGCGTCTGGACAACCGCAAGGACCGTGGCGCTACGGCCGTTGAGTACGGCCTGATGGTCGGGCTCATCGCCGTCGTGATCATTGTGGCGGTCGTTGTCCTTGGAGACACTCTAACGAGCCTCTTTGCCGACGTTAATAACGACCTGGTCGACGAGACCGGAGTCGGCCAGAAGGTGACTCCGTAAAACCATGCCGCCCTCTCCGGTGTAGCGCCGCCTAGGAGCTACACCGGAGACCACGGAAGTACCTCCCCACGTCCCTTAGTTCCCACCGATCCCCTCAGGCGCCGCAATGCTCACGCCCTCACGTGAGCGCGGGGCCACGGCCGTCGAGTTCGCGATTCTCCTGCCGGTTCTGTTGTTGCTCGTCCTGGGCATCATGGAATTCGGCAGGGCGTTTCACGTGCAGACGACGCTCTCCAATGCGGCGCGCGACGGTGTGCGCGTAATGGCACTGCAAGACAACGCCACCGCCGCGCGCTCGACGGCCAAGGCCTCCGCTCATGGTCTCCCCCTCACCGACGCGATGATCAGCGTCACCCCCACCACATGCACTCCCGATCCCGCCGCCCCTGGCATGGCGTCGGTGACCATCAGTTATCCGTTCTCGCCGGTCTCGGGCTTCCTGCCCATCGACGACCTCACCCTCACCGGCAAAGGGACCATGCGATGCTTCGGTTGAACGACGATCGAGGCGCGGCCGCCGTCATCATCGCGATCCTCATGGTTCCCCTCCTCGGCTTTGCCGCCATCTCCCTCGATGTCGCGGCGATGCACGCCGAGAAGCAGCAGCTCCAGACCGGCGCGGACGCCGCCGCACTCGCGATCGCCCAGGACTGTGCCCGTGATACCTGCGGCTCGCCCCGGGTGACGGCGCAGACTCTTGCCACGGCGAACAGCAACTCGGGCAACGCCGTTGCCACGCTGCCGACGGTTCCCACCGCGACAACCGGGCGCGTCACCGTGGAGAACTCCGCGGTACGGAAGCACTGGTTCGCACCGGTCCTGGGAGTCGATGAGTCCGAGATCAATGTCCGCGCCAGCGCAAGCTGGGGCGCTCCTATCGGTGGCACCGCGGCTTTGCCGCTCATTCTCACACTGTGCGAATTCAATCGCTACGCCGTCAACGGATTCCCGACCGGGGTTGAACAAACGATCATCACGACGCCGGCGGGAAATTGCCTGCAAACCGGCGCTGGGAACCAGCCACCACACTGGGTCCCAGGCGGCTTTGGTTGGCTGTCCCCCACCGCGCACAAGAGCTGTTACACCAAGACGCAGGTAGGGCAGAAGGCCACCAGCTCGCCGGGCAACAACATGAATCAGTGCGACATCTCGGCGATCAGGGACCGGACCATCCTTCTGCCACTGTTCGACTCGAGCAACCCGCTCAATTCCGGCGGAAATGGTGCCAACGCCTGGTACCGGGTCTACGGCTATGCGGCGTTTCACGTCACCGGGTACTACTTCTCCGGACAGAGCTGGGATGGGGGCAAGAGCGCCCCGTGTCGCGGGAACGAGCGCTGCATCCGCGGCTACTTCACCACGATGGTCCATACCGACCCCAACTTCGACTACGGCCCCGGCGCACCCAACCTGGGCGCGGCAGCCGTCTTCCTACTACCCGATTAGCGAGTAATCCCATGAGTCGTCGCCTCATCGCAGGCCTGGCCGCCGGGCTGGTGGCCCTCCTCGGCGCCGTCCTTCTCATCACGTACGTCAACTCGGCGGATGAGCGGGCGATGGCCAACCTGGATCCGGTGGAGGTTCTGGTCGCCTCGGCCCCCATCGGCCAGGGCACCGCGGCCGAGGATCTGGCCTCGCTGGTCGTGGTGGAGGAGATCCCGTCCGCCGCAGTCGGTCCGGCCCCGGTGCGGTCGCTGGCCGAGCTGGAAGGGCTGGTCGCGGCCACCGACATCCAGGCCGGCGAACAGCTCCTCGCGGGGCGTTTCGTCAGCCCCCTGGACATGCAGAAATTCGGTGGCATCCCCGTCCCCGAGGGCCTGCACCAGGTCACCCTCCCCTTCGACTCTGCCCGCGTGGTGGGCGGCACCATCACCCCCGGCGATCTGGTGGGCGTGTTCATCTCCATCGACGGTCGTACGCATCTGGCGCTCGACAAGATCCTCGTCACCCGCGTCCAGGGCGGCCTCACCCCGTCGTCGGCCGGCTCCCCGAGTTCGAACGGATCCGGCGACGAGGCGAGCGCATCCGCGAGCGACGACCCCTCCGCCGCCCCCGTCCACGACGGCAACGCGATGGTGACTCTCGTGGTCAACGCACGCGATGCCGAGACCCTCGTCTTTGCCGCCGAGAACGGCAGCATCTGGCTGACCATCGTGGACCCGGCCACGCCGACCGGTGGCACCCGCATCGTCGACCCAGGGAACGTGTACGAATGAACCGCCTCCTCCTCATCTCCGATTCCCCGGATCTCGGCGGTCACGTCGCCGACGCGATCCAGTCGCAGATCGCGCTGATCAGCGGCCCCGAGGTCCCGGCCGGGCCCTCGCAGCTGTTCCAGCAGCTGGGCCCCGGCGCGCCCATCCCCCTGGTGGTCGTGATCGACACCGCCGGCCGCGAGGACGAGGCGCTCGGACTCTCGGCCCGCCTGTCGACGGAGTGCCCCGGGATGGCCGTGGTCCTGTTCAGCGAGCAGCCCGACGCCTTTGCCCTGTCCGCTCTGCGGGCCGGCGCCTGCGACGTGGTGCACCCCCACACCCCGCTCGAAGAGCTCGGCCGGGTACTCCAGCGCGCCGCGCAGGTCGCCCAGTCCTCCGCTTCTGCCCAGCCGGTCCCCGGCGACCCCGCGATCAGCGGGCACGCCGACGCGCGCGGGCGGGTCATCAGCGTCCTGTCCCCCAAGGGCGGCGTGGGCAAGACGACCGTGGCCACCAACCTCGCCGTGGGTCTGGCCCGCTCGGCGCCCCTGTCGACGGTCCTGGTGGACCTGGACGTGCAGTTCGGCGACGTGGCCAGCGCCCTCAACATGCACCCCGACCACACCCTCCTCGACGTGACCCGCGGCCCGGCCGCGCGGGACTC